>JBDNDI010000001.1:0-35886 GCA_046719195.1 Spirochaetales bacterium
ATTGGGAGTACAAGCCTCCAAAGTTCTAGGCAAACCTATTACCAGCATCTTCCCCCATTTACCCCTACAAAAAATTCTTTCCTCCTCCGGAGAAACTGCTGTTGAGGTAATGAAAATTAACGGGAAATCCTTTGCCGTAGAGCGATACCCAATTCTTATTGAGGGTGAGCCCGTAGGAATGGTCGCTTCCTTTCAATCTGTTGGCAAAGTGCAGGAATATGAACTGCAAATTCGAAATAAGGTCTTTCAAAAAGGGTTAGTTGCCCGAGCTACCTTAGACTCTATGGTTGCCCGATCCCGACAGATGACAGAGGTAAAGGAAAAGGCAGTGCGCTTTGCAACTCTAGGGTCTACTATTTTACTTTCCGGCCCAACCGGAGTGGGAAAGGAGATGCTAGCCCAGGGTATCCACAATCTCTCTACCCATAAATATGGTCCTTTTGTAGCAATCAACTGTGCCGCCTTACCGGAAAACTTACTAGAAAGTGAATTGTTCGGTTACGAGGAGGGAGCCTTTACAGGGGCTTTAAAGGGCGGTAAACCTGGTTTGTTTGAATTAGCCCACAACGGTACTTTATTTTTAGATGAAATTTCCGAAATGTCTCTTTCCCTTCAGGCTCGGATATTACGAGTAATGCAGGAACGGGAAGTACTAAGGTTAGGTGGCTCCTCCATGATCCGGGTGAATGTACATATCATTGCTGCAACAAACAAAGACCTAAGAAAGTTGGTGCAAGAGGGCCGGTTTCGGGAAGATCTCTACTATCGGATAACGGTACTAACCCTTTACATACCTCCTTTAAAGGATCGTCCAGAGGACATTGCTCCCCTTGCCTTTCATTTCCTAAACCGATTATCCCTCCAGTATCCCGGACCCCGCTCTTTTACACCCGATGCAATGGACCTTTTACTACAGTACGGTTGGCCGGGAAATGTACGGGAGCTTGCCGCTGTTATTGAGCGGGCATTTTTTTCCTCCTCTACCCTTGAAATTGACCGAAAAGCTCTACAAGAAGCCTTACTTCCTTCTTTTCCTCCTCCGCCCATCCCCCACGCTTCCCTGACCCAAGAGGATAATCTGAATACACCTTTAAAATCTGTAGACCTGAAATATTTAGAATGGGAAGCCATTAAAACTGCTTTAAAGCAGGAGGGGTATCGAGTAGGCCGTACAGCGAAACGGCTTGGAATTGATCGGACTACCCTTTGGCGTAAGCTAAAGCATCTGCCCCAAAAATAGATAGTCTATCCTTCAGCCAAAACAGTTGCATCTGTTGCATATTGCATCAATTTATGTTGTATAATGAAACATTCGATGAGCATTTCCCTTTGCTAAAAAATTTCTCTTCTTCTTTATGTTTAAGTTCTATCTGGAAAATTAATATATCTCTATATATGTTAAAAAGTAATTTGCCCAAAACAATTAGGGAATCCCTATTGTACTCAATACACGATTTAGGCACACTTATTGCATTTAATTTTTAGTGAGCATCTTTGTTATTACGGATGATTTAACCGGAGCCAACGATACAGCAGTCCAATTTGCTAAGCAGGGCCTCCGTACCTTGGTGTATTTGGAAACCCCAAAGGATTCGCTTTCTGTGGAACCTGCCCCTGTACAGGTATTCAATACCGACAGCAGGGCTTTACCCGCTGAAGAAGCTAAGCAACGAATTCGGAATATGCTCCGTATGCTTCCCCTCTCTTCCACAGATCTACTTTATAAAAAAATAGATTCCACCTTACGCGGGAATATTGGTGTTGAAGTTACCGAAGCTTTAAAGTACTCGAATCGGGAACTTGCCTTTGTAGCACCTGCCTATCCAAAGTACCGGCGCACAACCCAGGAGGGGGTGCATTATGTAAACGGTACCCCTGTAGCAGACACAGAAGCGGCAAGGGATCCCCGGTGTCCTGTCTTAAGCTCTCACATTTCTGATCTATTCCGCTTTCCCGGCTCTCTCCCCGTTCAGGGAATACCCCTCCGAGTTCTTCGATTAGGTAGCCCTGCTCTTAAAAATCAAATAGAAACTCTTAAGAAAGAGGGTAAGCGAATTTTTATTTTTGATGCTGAAACCGAAGACGATCTTTCTATCCTTGCAAACACGGGCTTGATAAAGGAATTTTCTATTCTTTGGGTAGGAAGTGCTGGTTTGGCAGAAGCCCTATCTACCGTGTATTTGGCAAAGGAAACCTTTACTCCGTTTCGTCCTTCCTCCCTAACATCTCCTACATCGAATCCAAAACCCGTATTAGTGCTTTTAGGAAGCATGAGCGAGGTCGCTACTAAACAGGCGGAGGCATTTCTCTCCGTTAGCCAGGCACAATCTTTTATACTCCTACCAGAACAGCTTGCTTCTAACCCTAAAATTACGGTATACGAGCTAGTGAAGAACCTTGAAAAAAGCCTATCCAGGGGACTCCATACCCTGCTTATGTCAGATCGCCGTAAATGGAAACCTTCCTCTCCAAATGAGCTGGATCCCATTTCTCTTATTTTAGATGCTTTTAGACAGGTAGGGGAAACACTAAACTTCTCCCTTTGCTCCGGTCTTATTGTAACCGGAGGGGATATCGCAACGGCGGTATGTAGAGGCATGGGAGTTCGCAGTATTGAGGTTCATAGGGAAACCTCCCCGGGCATTCCCCTTGGTCTAATACAGGGAGGCAAGTGGGAAGGTCTACCCCTGGTAACTAAAGCAGGAGCCTTTGGAGCTCCGGACGCGATTATTCAGGCAGCTAGAACCTTATGTATAACACCTTTATAGGAGACACGAACATGGAAAAGGTAATGGTAACTTTACCCTGCGGTTGCGCAGAAATTGATGTAACTCTTCCTAAAAAAAACTTGCTTGGGGTATATTCTCCTAGAGAAATTACTCATACCGAAGAAGTAGAGCTAATTTTAAAGCGTTGTTTACAGAACCCCATAGGCACCCGGCCCCTACGGGATTTGGTAAAAGGGAAAGAAAAGGTGGTGATAGTAGCGGATGATAACACCCGTCTTACCCCTACCCACCAGATTATTCCTATTTTACTGAACGAAATGAATGCTGCAGGAGTCCCCGACAGTAAGATTTCCCTAGTAATTGCTTTAGGTACTCACCGGTTTATGACAGATGAAGAGATTTTACAAAAGTTCGGTAAAGAGGTTGTAAACCGAATTCCCATTTACAATCATCCTTTTAAAGACCCCAAAGAACTAGTAGATTTAGGGACTACAGCTAATGGAACCCATATCCAGGTAAACAAACGGGTGTATGAAGCAGATTTTAAAATCGGAGTGGGAAGTATTGTACCCCATCATATTCCCGGCTTTGCGGGCGGATCAAAGATCGTACAACCAGGTGTATGTGGAGAACAAACTACCGCAGACACCCATCTGCTTTCTGTACGGGCCAAGCGTTCCTATCTAGGTATTTTAGAGAATCCGGTAAGAGTGGAATTAGATATTATTGCCCGAAAAGTAGGCCTACACACCATCTTCAACACGGTTTTAGATAAAACCGGTCGAGTGGTAGATGCCTTTTTCGGGGATGTAGTAGAGGCTTTCCGGGTAGGGGTAAAGAGGTGTGTGGAGGTTTATTCTGTTCCTATTCCACAGGAAGCTGATATTGTATTAGCAGGATCCCACCCCTGTGATATTGAGTTCTGGCAAGCGCATAAAACCCTTTACCCTGCGGATTTAGCCGTAAAGGAGGGGGGCATTATTATCGTAGTAACCCCCTGTTATGAGGGTGTGGCCATGACCCACCAGGATATACTAGAAGTTACTCTTTTGCGAAGTGATGAAATACGTACTCTTGTAAGCAAAGGTAAAGTAAAGGATGAAGTTGCTGCTGCCCTTGCCATTGCCTGGGCTCAGGTAAAAGAACGGGAAAAAGTCTACCTTGTTTCGGAAGGAATAGATCGGGAAAAAGCTTCCCAACTTGGGTTTACCTGGTTCGCAACGGCTCAGGAAGCTCTGGATGCTGCCTTGGCAGAGAAAGGGCGAGATGCCCTAGTAACGGTACTCACCCATGCTCCGGATATGCTTCCTATCCTACCAACGGATCAAACACGGTACGTTGTACCGTAAAAATATATTTAAAGAAGGAGAAAGAAGATGAAGAGGATCTTTACACTTCTTATGGGACTTCTTATTGTAGGGAGTCTTTTGTTTGGGGGAGGAACCAAAGAACAGAAGGCTGCAGAGGTAAAAAAGTTTACCCTTCGGGTGGGGCATACTTTAACAGACGATTCCCACTATGGGGTAGGATTGGCCAAGCTTGCCGAATTAGCTAAACAAAAAAGCAACGGCACTATTGAAATTCAGGCTTTTGGAAACTCTAAACTCGGCAATGAGCGGGATTTAATCGAAGGGGTATCTTTAGGTACCGTAGAAATGTGTCTTACCTCTACAGGTCCCTTACCGAACTTTTCTAAAGCTTTCATGGTATTTGACCTGCCCTTTATTGTTCAAGATCGGACCAAATTCTATCCTATTCTGGATGGTGAGACAGGACAAAAAATGTTAGAAGCTCTGGGCAGCAAGGGAATTAAAGGAATCGTGTTTTACGAAAACGGCTTCCGCCATATTACCAATTCAAGAAGGCCCATTAATGTGCCAGACGACCTAAAAGGGCTAAAGATCCGGCTTATGGAAAACCCGGTACATCTAGAAACCTTCCGCGTATTGGGCGCTAATCCTTCTCCCATGGCTTTTGGTGAGCTTTTTACTGCTCTGCAGCAGAAAGTAATGGATGGTCAGGAAAATCCTCTGCTTATTATTAAAACCAGCAAATTCTATGAAGTTCAGAAACATTTAGCTTTAACCGGCCACTTTTATTCTCCCGCTGTTCTTATGATTAACGAAAAACTTTTCAAGAGCATGACAGCCGATCAACAGAAGGCCTTACAGAGTGCTGCAGCCGAAGCTAGGGATTTTGAGCGCAACTTTATTATCGAAAACGAGAAAAAGCTCGTGGATGAGCTTAAATCTCTTGGGATGGAAGTTACTACCCCCGACAAAGCTGTATTCCAGAAAGCAGCTTTACCTGTATACACAAAGTTTGAAGCTGATATCGGTAAAGAATTAATTCAAAAAGTACGGGGTTAATGGTACAATAAAATATATACACTAGGGCGGCAGTACACCTGCCGCCGATTCTTTTCATACTGATGAGTAAGGAGGGACCTAGGGTGAAAGGTTTATTTCAACGTTTTAAGGCTCCGGAAGAAATTGCCCTGGTGGTACTCTTTCCGGTAATGGTAGTTACTATTTTTGTAGCCACAATGATTCGTTATCTTACCACCCTTTCTTTGGTATGGGCTGAAGAACTAGCTAGATACTGTATGGTGTGGATCGGGTTATTAGGCGCTAGTCTAGGAATACAAAGAAATGCTCATATTGGGGTAGAAGCTTTTGTTTCCAAACTACCCGATAGGTTTAAACCCTATTTACAGGTATTTCGCTTAGGGGTAGTAATTCTCTTTAATTTTCTTATTTTTATTTTCTCCTTACAAATTATCTGGTCTCAGATTCAAACCGAACAAATATCCCCTGCTCTACGCATACCTATTAGTTTTGCGTATGCAGCTATCCCGGTAGGTATGTTACTGATGATTCTACGAAGCATTCAGGGGTATATGCAGAATCGTACCGTTCCCTCATCTAAAAATTAGGAGAAGGCTCATGGAATACATTCTTTTTGGCTCCTTTGCCATTCTACTAGTGTTAAATATTCCCATAGCTATTTCTTTGGGCATGGCTGGAATTATAGCTCTAGTATTCGGAGATATGCCCACTCCTCCTTTATTAATTGCTCAAAGGATGTTTACCTCTCTAGACTCCTTCCCCTTTATGGCCATTCCCTTCTTTATGCTGGCAGGGGGAATTATGGAGCAAGGGGGAATGTCCCGCCGGCTAGTAAACTTTGCCCAGGCAATCGTGGGTTCTCTAAAGGGAGGATTGGGGATAATAACTGTAGTGTCCTGCGCCTTTTTTGCTGCCCTTTCTGGTTCTAACCCTGCTACGGTTGCGGCTATTGGTTCCATTATGATCCCCGCCATGATTCAGGCCGGGTATCCATTAAGCTTTGCAGCGGCCCTAGCTGCAGCTGGTGGAACTTTGGGAGTAGTTATTCCCCCTAGTATACCCATGGTTACTTACGGAGTAGTTACCAACACTTCTATCGGAGACATGTTTATAGGGGGAATTATTCCCGGCTTATTGCTTGCTTCCTCCTTAGTAGGTATTGTGGTTTGGAAAGCCCATACCTTAAATCTACCAAGAGGGGAAAAAAGCAGTTTATCGAAACTCTGGAATGCAGGAAAAGATGCCCTTCTAGCTTTGTTCATGCCGGTTATTATATTAGGTGGAATTTATGGAGGGATCTTTACCCCAACCGAGGCTGCAGCCGTAGCGGTTGTGTATGCTTTTATTGTGGGAGTATTTATCTTCCGTGAAATTAACTCCGAAAGAATTATTCAGATTATTTTAAAGGCAGCAGTAAATACCGCAGTTGTCTTTTTTGTTATTGCTACCTCGTCCTCTTTTTCCTGGTTACTCACCTCTCTTCAGGTTCCAGCAAAAGTTGCCGCTGCTATGTTAGAGGTTTCGAAGAATCCTTTTGTAATTATTCTTTTCTTAAATGTGGTGCTCCTATTTCTTGGGTCTATTCTAGAAACCCAAGCCATTATTCTTCTTGTCACCCCTATTATTTTCCCCTTAGCTCAACAGTTAGGGATTCACCCTATCGTGTTAGGTATTATTATGGTGGTAAATACTTCTATCGGCATGATTACTCCTCCCATGGCGGTTAACCTGTTTGTTGCCTGCAGTCTAACCGGATTAACCATAGAAAAAATTTCCCGCTCCATTATGGTATTCTTAGCAGTAGAAATAGGGGTACTGCTTATTGTAAGTAACCTTCCTATCTTTTCTTTAGGGCTCTTGCAAATTTTACGGGGGGGTTAAAAGATTTGTTTTTTGGGCCCAGTAGGACTTGAACCTACGACCCGCGGATTATGAGTCCGCCGCTCTGACCAACTGAGCTATGGGCCCACAAAGACATTGGGTGGGAATTGTTATGCCATAAAACAGGGTAACCTGTCAATTCTATAAGAGTATTTTTCGGTGGCTACTCCATCCGTTTTATATTTCAGCATGATCCTAATAAAAGGGGCTACCCCGGTAGGTATGGGACAGCCCCTTACTTTTTTAGATCTTGCTAATATTATTCCGTATCCTTAAAGTCTAAACAACAGATCCGCATAACTGGGTATAGGCCAGCGTTCCTTGCTTACCATTGCCTCTAGCTTATCGGCATGCCTCCTCACTTCTCCCATCATCTGAAATACCTTGTTTCTCATAAACCGAGCATGGGCGAGTAAGTCTTCGCCATGTTCCTCTGCCTCATGGACTAGAGCTTCTAAAGCTCGGGTTTTCTCTTTTAAGGCTGCTACCTCCCCTACTAAATCTTTTAGAAACGCTTCATGCACACTGATAGTTATTGAAGAGCTAGCCTCTTTAACCCGTACAAGGGTATCTGCAGTTTCTTTGATAAAGGATAGCACTGCCGGGTAGATCTGTTTATTCACCATGTTAATCATGGTTTTTGCTTCAATATTGATCTGTTTGATGTATCGCTCCATATAAATAGCATAGCGGGATTCTAATTCTTCCCGGGTAAATACGTTGTGCTTGGTGAACAGATCTATACAATACGGTTTAAGGATTTCCGTTAAGGCTTCAACAGTATTTGTTATATTCGGAAGCCCTCGTCGTTCTGCTTCCTTAATCCATTCGGGAGCATAGTTGTTTCCGTTAAATACAATGCGTTTATGGGCAATGTAGGTCTCTTTTACAATTTTCTCGACTGCTTTGTTTGGATCCGGGGAACTTTCTAAAATATCAGCAAACTGAGATAAAATCTCTGCAACCGCAGTGTTTAACACTACATTGGGACCCGCAACACTTTCCGAAGAGGGAACCATACGGAACTCGAACTTATTTCCGGTAAAAGCGAATGGAGAGGTTCGGTTACGATCTGTCAGGTCCTTTGGCAGCTTGGGTAGGGTATTTACCCCAATTTCTAATTTGCCCCCACCCCTAGCTTCAACAGGTTTACCGTTAGCTAAGTTTTCTAAGATTTCCGTTAGGCTGTCTCCTAAGAAGATAGAAATAATAGCAGGTGGCGCCTCATTAGCTCCTAAACGATGATCATTTCCACTATTAGCACAGGACATTCGGAGTAAAGAGGCGTAGACATCTACAGACTTTATTACAGCCATACAAAATACTAGAAACTGTGCATTTGCATGCGGGTTATCCCCCGGGTCTAAAAGATTAATACCATCATCGGTAGAGATAGACCAGTTATTGTGTTTTCCTGATCCGTTCACTCCTGCAAAAGGCTTTTCATGGAGCAGGGCTGCTAATCCATGTCGGTTTGCTACCCTTTTTATGGTTTCCATAACTAATTGGTTCCAATCGCAGGCTACACTAGAAGTAGTAAATATAGTAGCCAATTCAAACTGGTTGGGAGCAACCTCGTTGTGCTGAGTTTTTGCAGCAATGCCTAACTTCCACAACTCAAAGTTCAGTTCCCGCATAAAATCAGCAATTCTCTCTTTTAAGTAACCAAAGTAGTGATCTTCCATCTCCTGCCCCTTGGGGGGTGGCGCTCCAAAAAGAGTTCGGCCCGTGAGCATCAGGTCAAGGCGTTTTTCAAATAACGCTTTTTCTACCAGGAAATACTCCTGTTCTGGACCCAAGGTGGTAACTACTCGTTTAGAAGTGGTATTTCCCAAAGCCCGTAATACCCGTAATGCCTGCCGGTTTAAAGCTTCCATGGAGCGCAAAAGAGGTACTTTTTTATCTAAAGCTTCTCCTGTGTAGGAAACAAAAGCCGTAGGAATGTAGAGTGTTACACCGGTTTGATCTTCTTTTAGAAAAGCAGGTGTATTCACATCCCAGGCTGTATACCCCCGTGCCTCAAAGGTAGAGCGAAGCCCCCCCGAAGGGAAGGAAGAGGCATCCGGCTCACCTTTAATCAGTTCCTTTCCAGAAAACTCCATAATTACTCTTCCATCGGCAGTGGGAGAAATAAAGGAGTCGTGTTTCTCGGCGGTTAAACCGGTTAATGGCTGGAACCAATGGGTAAAATGAGTAGCACCATGCTCAATAGCCCAATCTCGCATAGCATTAGCCACAACTTCTGCCACTTCTAAGGTTAATTCCGTCTCGCCCTGTTGAACCCGTTTCAATTCTTTGTAAATCGCTTTGGGTAGTCTTTCCCGCATTACAGAATCATTAAATGAGTGGATTCCATAAATCTGGGGAACCGGTGTTTGAGTAAAATCGATTGTTTTTGACATAAATTCTCCTCTTACAATTCATGCATTTTGTATAATGAAAAGCAATTCTTGTGCCATCTGTTTTCTTCTTTTTGTAATTTCTTAAAGGCAAAACAAATAATCGCTTTTGGTTATTTTTCCTCCCCCTATAATAATACAAATTTGTGCCTTATTATGGATAATATTTCGAAAATGTAGGAAATTGCATAAAGATAGCACGGTTATGTAGTATACAGAGAGAGATGGAAATGTTCATGCTTCCTGTTTATACACCCTATATTTCTTTACAAATCCACAAGGGCGATAGGTCATTTTCGCCTGCCTCAGGCCCGGATCCCCTAAATCCTGCTCCCGGTTAATGTATAAGATGTATTTGGGCAAAGCTGCAGCAAAGGCTTTGTTTACAAATTGATAGATGCCTTTGTAATGTTCAATAGCTTTTTCAAAATGAACAGCGAAACTCCTACCCCTGGATAGAGCTTCTCCTAAGGTATACGCTGCGGGCTTATCTTCTACATAATATAAATATCCTTTAAGATTCAACACATCCATTAGCTCTAGAGCCTCCCGGGCTGCAGGGTAGTCTCCCTCTTCGTTCTTTGACTTTTTCCACTCTTCCAGGATAAAAAAAGCATCCTGTATATGGTTTTTCCGCATAGGTTTTTCTTCGTATCGGTAGTTGTTTAAAAAAGCATTCACAAGATTTCGTTTTTTATGGTACTGCCTCCCGGCGAGTGTGGCTAAATCTTCCCGCCGGTACAGGTAATCAAAATTGTCTCTATCTTCTTCGACCCGGTATCCCCATTGTTCCAATTGGATCCTACCCGCATTGGTATCTCCCTCGGAAAGGTTCTTCAGGTAATCGTGGGATTGAAAAAGGTCATCGAAAAGTTCTTTATCTTCCGGCAAGCCACAGGGAAGCATGAAGAATTTCTTTCCCTCCTTCTCGCCCGATATTACTGCTGTTTGATTAGGTAACCAGGAAATGCGATATTTGTAGGTATGGCGGAATAGATACAAACCTGCAAAAGTAAACTCAGAAATACCATCCTTTAGCATGGAGAGCCGAGGATGTAACACCAAACGCATAGATAAATCTAGGGGTGCGAATTCAGGATATTCGGGTATGTTCATGATGTATTTAAAGTACTAACAAACCCACAATAAAACAAACTGCTGATGCAAACCCTTCAAAGCCTCGTTTCCCCTGGGTAAATTTCCAACGTTTTACCATTCCCAATTTAAGAAGCACTTCAAATACGCTAGCATTTAGAGTTTGCTTAATGCGAAGGGTGTGGGCTCCATCTGTATGAAGGGTTTCACACTCTAGTTCATCTTTCGTCTTAGAAAGTACCCGGATTACATGCAAGAGTCCATCGGCCCCTTCCATTTGGTACGCTTCCATGTCTCCCCTTTTTTTATCATCGGAGTATTTTTGTCGATGATTAGAGCATGAAACCCCGATTAAAACTAAAACCCTTCCTAATCTGTATACTTGGCCTTTACGGATTTTCCTGGAGTTTTTCTGAAACTGTACTAGTTTCTGCTTTTGGCTACACCGTAGAGCTTCCTCCTGATTGGAAAATTCTAGATTCTCAGGATCCTCATTTAATCTCTTTTACGGACGCCTCCAATAGAGCGATCTTTCAAATTGCGGTACTCTCTTCGGATCATTTCAAGGATGCTAGAGAAATGCTTCAATTTGCCAAAGCGAAATTCAATGCTAGGGGCGATATAGCTACCTTTATCTACGATCAAAAAGAAGCAGCTTTGGCAGACTTTACCTTTTTAGCAGGTAGATATCCGGCAAGAGGGTATTTTATTGGTCTACCCCATGCACCGCATCCCTACCTTTTAACAGGTTTTACCTCGGTTTCCTACTATGAAGAGTTTCACGATACCCTTCTCTCTTTGTTAGACAGCTTTTCTCCTAGCGCCGAGGCCCGGAAAGCCCCCGGCATTATCAGTCAGTTTTACAATCCCTTCCCCGATCCTAAAAGCCTAACAAAAAGTATATCCAAGGACAATGTATCTCTACCTTTTCAAATCGGATCGGGAGAAGGGGAGGCAAACTCCGTAGTGATTGAACGGGAAGCTAGGGTACTAAGCCGGTATGTTACCCAACCCAAGCTATTTGTAGAAGCCTGGAAACGCTATTATCAAGTCGTATACCGGGACACTTATCTTCGTCTTGCAAGCTTAGCAAATGTAATAGATGCGCATTACAAAGAGAGCAAAATTCCCCGCCATCAATATCCTCATGAATTATTGCGCTGGGTTCAATCCTTTACCTACAGTCGTCCCGCTAATGTATCGGATCTAGCTTCCCCTGTAGAGGTAGCCCTAAGCGCGACCGGCGATTGTGATGCCCGTGCCCTTCTCTTCATAGTCCTGCTTAACCATTGGGGATTCGACGCAATCTTAATGGTTTCTCATACCTACAAACATGCTATGGCAGCAATAGATATCCCGGGACAGGGGGCAAGAATGGAGTTTGAAGGGAAAAAATATCTGGTGGCAGAAGTAACAGACAAGGTAAATATGGGGCTTATAAACCGGGATATGGCTAATCCGGCAGAATGGATTCCTATATCCTTTAACGGGAGCATACGCCCCTAGGTTTACAGCTTTCCTCCCATTTCTATATACGCCTGGTACACGTTTCCTAGGGCTTCCACCTCTTTGGAGCTTAACGGGTGTTCCCTAGAAAAATCCGGAAAAGCAAAAATAAGCCTGATACTTTCTGCCCCCTGTACAATTACTTTAAAAATATCCAGCACTTTCCCCTGTACCGGCAGTCGCACTAATTGTAGCCTTCTCCCATCCTGCTCTGTAATTAGGGCCTCCCGGCTAGTATAGGAAAGGGGGAACAGTTGCCCCTCTCTCGATAGACCGATACTGACTAGTTGATAATCCGGTTTCGGAGTCCAATAGGTTAGGCGAATATTTAAAAAAAGCTGCAGATTCGCTTCTTTTCGTTCTTCAATGGAAAGGTATAAGGCAACCGGTGGAAGAGTATCTATAAAAGAATCGTAGTATTCCACCCCTCCATCTGCCAAGGTTCTTTTAGAAATACCCTTTCTGCCACCCGTCTGTTGGGAAAAGGTGTTTTTAGTCGCCTGTTCCATACTCTTTAAAGGGTAAGCCCATTCTAAATCTTTCAACAATTGCTGCAGGTATTGAACTTCTTTTCGAAGATTAACAAGGTCTTTTTGTAGGGTGGCTCGCACTTCTGCCTCGGTTTCCCGTCCCTTCTTTAACTCCCCAATCTCTTCCTCTTTTTGTTTTAGTTCTTCTTTTAGGGTTTGCACCTGTCTTTGTAACTCTAGTTCTCTATTTCTGCTATGGGATAATTCCTGTTGCAGTTGCAGATTTTCCTCCTGCAACCGTTGCACAGGAACAGTCTGACAGGAAATCAACACTATCCCCAAAACAAAAAATATTCCTCTACACTTACACATGCTGACCTCTTAAGAAAAAAAAAGGAGAGTGAACCTCTCCTTACCCCTTTAGTACCCCGGGAATCCCCCACGTAGGAAAATCCCCCTTGTTTCCGGAACTATCTAGAATTATTGTAAACCCTAAATACTATTCCGTCAAATGTTTTGTATGGAACAGTTGGAAAAAACCGAACAAATCTGTATAAGGGAGAATATGAAAGAGTTTTGGGTGCTGTACAATGCGGTTCCGAAAGAAACTTTACAGACCAAAGAAGGTATTTCCGAAGCGGCAGTGGAGGAAGAAGCCTTGGCGGTATATTCCCATTTAACCACCCTAGGGTACTCTCCTCGGTTATATCCTTTAGATGATATAACCACGCTAGGAAAGGATTTGAAAAATCCTCCTCAATTAATCTTTAATTTGTGCGAAGGATACAGGGGAAAAGCTTTTAGAGAGATGCACGTAGCTGCATTTTTAGAACTAATGGAAATACCCTTTACGGGTAACCGGGCGAAGACGCTTCTTATTGCCCAGGATAAAGACTTAACAAAAAGAATACTTTCTTCGCATGGATTACCCACCCCTTCTTGGGCAGTTTTTTCCGGGGAAAAGAACTTTGAAGAAGAAGCCTTAATGTTGGGTATAGCCGAGAGGACCGATTTAGGGAAAATACTCCCAGTGAACCAAGCAGGTAGTAAAAAAATTCAGTTCCCCGTCATACTTAAACCTTCCCAAGAAGATTCTAGTTTGGGAATAGAGAAAGATAGTGTGGTGTATAGTACGGATCAACTCTTGCAGCAGGCGAAAAAGTTATACAATCAGTTTCAGCAACCGATATTGGTGGAAGAGTTCTTAGCTGGCCGCGAATTTAGTCTAAGCCTTCTTCAAAGGGGCAAGGAATTACAGATTCTTCCGGTTTCCGAGCTTCTTTTCCAACAATTTGAAGAAGAACCCCCGATTGTATCGTACGATGCGAAGTGGCTACCTGAAACTCTCTCTTTTCAACGCACCCCTTCTATCTGCCCTGCCTCTGTTGCTAAAGAACTAGAAGATCATTTGAAACACCTAGCCTTAAGAACCTTCCAGATTTTGGGGGGTAAAGACTATGCAAGAGTAGATATTCGCCTCGATGCAGGAGGGAATCCCCATGTATTAGAGTTTAATCCCAATCCCGATATTAGCCCGCAGGCAGGCTTCTGCAAGGCTTTACAGGCAGGAGGTATAACCTATTCTCATTTCCTCTCTATTCTTATTAGAAACAATCTTTCTTAATCAAGGTCAAGAAAGTGAGGAATCTATGAAACTAGACTGTATCCGGCCTTTTAACCAACACGATCGTACCCCCATTGGAGAAATACTTCGATCCACCCACATGTTTACCCAGGAAGAAGTAGCTGTTGCTATGGAGCTTATCGATACCTTTTTACAGAATCCTTACCAGAAGGATTACCTCCTGTATACAGCCGAAGCCCAAGAAAAAGCCGTAGGATATGTATGCTATGGGCCTACCCCGGCCACAGAAGGCACCTTTGATCTGTATTGGATCGCTGTAGATCCGTCGTTACAAAATTCAGGTGTAGGCACCCAATTACTTCTCTTTACCGAAGAACAAATTAAGAAAGCTGGAGGAAGGCTCATCATTATTGAAACTTCCTCACAGGAGAAATACCAGCCTACCCGTATCTTTTACGAACGAAAAGGATATACCCTAGAAGCCCGAATTAAAGATTTTTACCGGCTGGGAGATGACCGGCTTATTTACACCAAAAGGTTTTAAATCCATCCTAAGCTGTGGAGAGTATTTTTAACAGCTACTTTGAATTGTTCCCACTGCTCTACAGAAGGGAAAGAACCTTGCAGCCGGTTGGGGCTACCTCCTCCTTTACCCCCTGATACCGACAAAGCCCCTTTGAGCAATTCTCTTAAATCAACAACTTGCACTAGCTCCTGGTTTTGGGTAACTAAAAAGGTTACTCCCTTGGAATTATTTTCTTGATGGCGACCAACCAGGATTATCCCCCTAGCCTGGTTTAAAAAGGCTTCTTCTATAACCCGTAAATCCCAATCTGGCTCAGCATCGATGCAAAGGTATACTCCCTTGTCTTCTATCCTTCCCCTAAGCGGGTAGGCCCCTTGCAACCACTCGTGCATTTGCAGGGAAGCAGCTTTTTTTTGAAGAGTAAGGAGCTTGAGCCGGAGAAGACGGTTTTCCTCTTTCAACGAGCGAACTACTTCGGGTAAGTCTTCTGTTCCCACCGTACATAGGGAACGCAGGGAAAAAAGTACCTCTTCATCCTTCTTAAGCCTCCTTACTGATCGTTGACCTGTAAGAATATGCAACCGAAGTCTACCCCGGATTCGCTCTTCCTGTAAAACAAGAAGGAGCCGTAGAGGGGCTAAGGTAGACAAATGTACCCCGCTACAGGCTGTTCGATCAATCCCATCAATTTCCACTACCCGTAGCGGTCCCCCTGTTTTTGGTTTACGACGGAGCGGCTCAACCTCCTTCTCTTCATATATCCAAAAGGTTCGTAAAGCTGCATTTTCTTGTATCATTTTATTGGCCTCCCCCTCTAATTTCTCTCTATACCCTTCGGGGAGAGACTCTTGAGCAATTTCAAGAGTCGTAGTTTCTTCTCCGAAATGTACGGAAACAGTATCTACATCAAATAGCTTTTTGAGCAAACCCGAGGCTAGATGCTGGCCCGTATGCTGCTCCCTATACTCCTCCCGATGCGCCCTATCTATCCTACAATTTAGCGTTACGGGTTGGGATTCCTCGGGTAAGGCCGGGAAAATAGCCTTCCATGCCTTTTCCTCTACTACCGGATACCGAACAAGGGATTTTTCATCTGCCTTTAAGGATACAGTTCCTTCAGGTAAAGCTTCATAACCTATAACCGGGACCTCTCCTATCCAACCTTTGTCTGCCGGTTGCCCGCCGCTTCCCGGGAAAAAGACTATCGGATTTGTTTTAAGAATTAGCATCTCTCCATTCTTGTAGATTGCAACGATCTTTGCCTCTACATCATATTGGTCCGGAGCTGTGTAAAAAAGAAGTTGGGTTACCTCTTTCATGGTCTCAGGGTACTTTGAAACGGATAGCTAAGGCAATAGAAAAAACCACAGAGGTTTGCCACAACTGAGAAGGAATAATGATAGAGGCATTTAATCAAATTTTAACATTATTAAGTATAAATTGATTCCTAGGAAAAGTTAGTATACAATACGAACGAGGAGGAATAGAAAATGAAACGATTTGGTTTACTCGCTTTATGGGTGATCTTGTTTGGCGGATTGCTCTTTGCAACAGGGGCAAAAGAAGCAAAACCTCTTGGCTCTGAGGAGAATCCTATTGTATGGGCTTTTGTTCCTTCTAGCGATACTCAGAAGGTAGTTTCAGGTGCTAAAGCCATGGTAGATCTCTTACAAAAGGAAACCGGATATTTTTATCGGGTACTGGTACCTACGGAATACGGCGGGGCTATAGAAGCTTTAGCCAGCAATCCCCCTTCGGCCCATATGGCCTCCCTTAACACCTTTGCCTACATTATTGCTGCGGAGAAAAAGGTAGCCCGGGCAGAACTTATTGCTGTCAGAAGGGGCAAAACCACCTATAACGGCCAGATAATTGCACGGGCTGGAAGTGGTATTCGAAGTTTGGCAGATTTAAAGGGAAAAGTTTTTGCACGAGTAGATCCCGCCTCTACCACAGGATGGATTATCCCTAGCCTGATGCTGCGAGCGGCGAAAATTGATGTAGATAAAGATATAAAAATTTTGGAAGGGGGTAGTCACGATGGAGTAGTTGCAGCGGTATATCGGGGCGATGCGGATGCCGGAGCCTGCTTTGTCGATGCCCGTACAAACCTCCAGAAGACCAACCCGGATGTTATGGAAAAAGTTGTAGTTATTGCCACCACTATAGATGTACCCAACGATGGAATCCAGTTTTCTCCTGCTATGCCCGAGGAAATGCGAAAGAAAATCGTTTCTGCCATGCTAAAAATTGCAAAAAACGAAGAAGGAAAGAAAGCCCTCCGGCAAGCGTACAACTGGGACGATTTGGAAGCCTTAGGGGACAGTTTCTACGATCCATTCAGACAGATTCTTCAAGCTGCAGGCGTAAATCCTTCATCCTTCGTAAAATAAATGGATAAGGGAGGTATAAACCTCCCTTTTTTAAGGCCCTCCTGCTATTCCTCAAAAACAGCGAGAGGTTTGCATGCTGGAAGTTGAAAACCTAACAAAAATATACCCGGATGGGACGGTTGCTCTTAAAAATGTATCCTTTACCGTAGAGGAAGGGGAGTTCCTCGTGGTAATTGGGCTCTCCGGCTCTGGGAAGTCTACCCTTTTACGATGCATAAACCGGTTAATAGAGCCTACAGAAGGTACTATTCGCTGGAAAGGGGAGGATATTACCAAAGCAGATCCCAAAGCATTACGCAGAATCCGTCGGGATTTTGGCATGATCTTCCAGCAGTTCAATGTAGTACACCGGTTAAGCGTACAAATGAATGTTCTATCCGGAAGGTTAGGGTATGTTCCCCCTTCTTTCAGTCTGCTGTATCGCTTTAGAGAAGAAGATTATAGAAGAGCAGAGGAAGCTCTCAAAAAGGTGGGGCTACAGGAATTGGCCTTTAAAAGAGCTAAGGAGCTTTCTGGAGGGCAGCAACAACGGGTAGGTATTGCAAGAGCCCTCATGCAACAACCCAAAGTATTGCTGGCAGATGAACCTGTTGCCAGTTTAGACCCGGTTCTTGCCCATTCGATTTTAGGGTATCTTGAAGGTCTAAACAAAGAAGAGGGAATAACCATTATCTGTAGCCTTCATTACTTGGATTTAGTACAGAGATACGCTAGCCGTGTTATCGGTCTCCGGCAAGGGAAACTAGTATACCAAGGCTCACAGGAGGACATCCGGCGTATGACGGATGCAGAATTCAAGGAGGTGTATGGTGAAGAGGCAGAACGGATCGCTCCTCCCTCTCTATTAGGAGGCACTTCCCATGAATAAATTTGCCTTCTTAGCCTCGATTCTATTTCCTGGTTTAGGGCAGATTCTCCTAGGGCAAGCTAAACGGGGATTCTTTGCTTTATGTACCTTTTTAACTTCCCTAGGTATGGCTTACTGGCGTTTTGCCCTGCTTGCCCCCCGCGAGCCTACCCTTCTAGGTATAATACGGCGTTCTATCGAAAGGCGTCCTTCTTTTGCCCTTCTTGTGTTGGGATTAGCTGCTTTAGTATGGATTTTAGGAATTTTCGATACGATTAAACTCACTAAACCTACCCCTGGAAGATCCCCCAGGGGCCTTATTTCCTTTTTCTTTGTTCTAGGCTCCCTACTCTTCGTTCTCGGATGGCAGATCAGTGAAATAGACCTTCCTAGAATGGTAAAAGATTTTAACAAGGCTGTGGTACCCTTAAATAGAGTGCTCTGGCCCTGGAAAGCGGCAGTTACTCGAGATTCCAAGGTGCTTGCTGCCCGTGTAGAGATTCTGGAGGGAGAAGGAACTCCGCCTTCAAAACCGGTTCCTGTCCCCGGAAAACCCTATATATACGCGGAGCCCACGGTCGGTGTTTCTTCCAAGTTGGATGAACGCGGCCAACCAATACCCGGTACTCTCATAACCCTCTATGGTTCCGGGTTCGAACCCAATACCCTTACTGCCATATGGTGGGAGGACCCGATTGGCAGTCGGTTTCAGGTCCGTAAGAAAGGGGAGTATCTTACAGTGGTTACCGATGCACAGGGTAAATTTACTGTGCAGGTTCCCATTCCCTACAGTATTATACCTCCAGGAGCTGTAAAGGGTTCTTTAATTCACTATGCAGAGGCCCAGCAAGTATTCCCTATCGGCCCCCTAAAACCGAGCGCACCCTTTTTAGAAATAATAAGCCGCATGGTAGAAACCATTGTAATGGGTCTTATGGCTACGATTTTAGGGATTTTTTTCTCTATACCTATGAGCTTTTTAGCTGCCCGTAATATTATGTATGGTTCCTGGATAGGGATCAGTATTTACTATTTTGTACGTTTCGTGATGAATGTAGTCCGAAGTATCGAACCCATAATTTGGGCGGTTATTGCAGTTGTATGGGTAGGTTTAGGTCCCTTTGCAGGGGTCATTGCCCTTACGGTTCATTCTATTGCAGCGTTAGGGAAACTCTACTCTGAAGCCATCGAAGGAATCGATCATGGACCCATTGAAGCCATTCAGGCTACCGGAGCTACTAAACTTCAAACCATCATGTTTGCCGTTATACCCCAGATGATAAGTCCCTTTATAAGCTTTTCTATTTATCGCTGGGATATTAATGTACGTATGTCCACTATTATCGGCATGGTAGGGGGAGGGGGTGTAGGATTTGTACTTTTACAGTACGTCCGCTTGCTAGATTATCAAGCTGCCGGCATAGCGGTTTGGTTTATCGCTCTAACTGTAGCTATTTTAGATTACCTGAGTGCGGAAATCCGCGAACGAATGATTTAATCCCCCGAATCGGGTAAATACTGTATTTCCGGTGTTTTAAGCCTTACGGTTGCTTACCTCAAGTTGCACTTCCTGCAGGAGATACTGAAAGCGCTTGCCATATTCTATAAACGTAGAAAACCGCTGTTCCTGCGGAGCTGTAATTGAGGGATCATGAAAGACCACCTGCATATGGGGTTCGAGAGAAAAGCCGCCATCATAACCCTTTTGTATTAGGTCTCTAAGAATCCGGCGTAGTTCTCCCTTTCCTTCCTCCGGCCAACAGTACACCTCGGCGTTTTTGTCCTCATCCCAATAGGCATCTTTAATGTGGACATATACTATAGCTTCACGTACGGCTTGGTAAAACTCCCAGGAGGATTGCATGGGATAAGGGTAAGGCTTGGAATAATCTCTAGTAAGAGGAGGGTTTCCCACATCAAAAACTAGGCGCAGTTTGGGCACAGCTTCTAACATGCGAAGAGTGTGATAATAGCTCATACCCCCATAGTTTGCGCAATTCTCATGCACCGGCTGGACCCCTCCATCCAGAAATAAATCAGTTAGTACTCGGAGTCGGTGAAACCGTTCCTCTTCCTGTTGATCTTTTAAAGCACGACCCTGGGAGTCTACAAGAATAGCATAGCTCATAATTCGTACCAACTTAGTATTGAGGCGTTGCATTCGCTTCAAAGCTCTTTGGGCAGTTTTTAACGTATCCTCAAAAGGAGTAGTTATAGGGGTTCCCCAATTCGCGATAGTAGATCCAAAACAGTTTACCTGAACTCCTGCTTCTGTTAAAAGAGCAACGGTTTCTTCAAACTTTTCTTCGCTAAGATCATGGATATTCACTCCTTCGATAGAACGAGCTTCTAAATGATGGATCCCAAGCTCCTTCAGAGCTTGAATCTGCCCCTCTAAGGTGTCGGCAGCCTCATCGGCAAACGCACTTAGATACATTTTACTCCTCCCTTACTTTCTGAAAAAAACTCTTTACCTCTCGTAAAACCCTTACAGGATCAGCGGGTACTGTAAAGATCTCTAAAGAATACCAGCCTTCATACCCTAGCTCTTCCAATACTTTAAAGGTAGTTCGGTAGTCTGGATCTAGACCTTCCTTAAAAGCCACAGGCCAATTGCCTTGGCGGTTATTAAAATGCACGTGGTGAATCAGGGGAAAATAATCGTGAACCAAGGCTGACCAGGGTCTTGATTCATCGTCGGTGTTGTGAAAATCGAACATACCCTGTAAAGCCGGGTTTTTAATCTTCTCCACCCAGATTTTTACCTCCTCTAAGGTATTTACCATATCGGTAGTTGATTTAGGCAAGGCTTCTAACAGAAGCTTAGAATTCTGGCCTTGGGCTAAAGCCGCCACCTCGAATAACCCCTCCTCAAAATAGGCATTGGCTTCCGTAAGAGGAATATTTCCCCGCTGCCGCTGTTTTGGAGAGCCTAGGACCAACACCCCTCCACCCAATTCCCCTGATAGCTCCACCAGTAGCCTAAGGTGATCCCAAGATTTTTTTCGGATCTTTGGATCGGGAGAAAGAAGCTGTAAACCCTCAGGCTTTACCATGAGCCAATGAAATCCTACAAAAGTAAGACCCGAAAGAATTAAGACCTTTCTCAACCGCTTCACACCCTGATTAAGATCAGAAGGAGTAAAATCTCCGAATACAGTATAAGGGGCAACTTCCACTCCCTGGTACCCTTCTCGTGCCAAGAGTGAGAAGGACTCTTCTAATCCCCTAGAGCCAAAAAACTCATTACATACACTGACGCGATACATCATACACGTTCTTGTATCACCCTCTGTTAACTCTTGCAATAGAACTTCCTTTTTTTTTATTGTATAGTAAAAGTAAATGGCTAGTCTATTTTTTCAAAACCCTCTTCCCCCCGAAGAATTAAAAAGGCGTAACTTTCCAAGACCTAAAGATTCGGTAGATCTACGCGGAGTGTATTTCAGGGACACCACTGCCATTATTCATTCCTACCCCTTCCGCAGATTAAAACACAAAACCCAGGTATTTTTTGCCCCTAAAAATGATCATATTTGTACAAGAATTGAGCATGTAATGCATGTATCCACCATTGCCGCTACCATTTGCCGAGCCCTGTCGTTAGATTCAGACCTAGCCTGGGCAATTGGGTTGGGGCATGATCTAGGGCATACCCCTTTTGGACATTTGGGGGAACGCATTCTGCAAAGCATTATCCAGGAAACAGGACTTTCGTTTCCGGAGTTCCACCATGAACTATACTCCCTTCGGATGGTAGACCACTTGGCAAATTATGGTAAGGGCTTGAATTTAAGCTATGCAGTACGGGATGGAATAGCCACCCACTGTGGAGAGAAGTACGAACAACGGATTAGCCCTGATTTTGAAATTAAAAATCTTAGCTCTCTCATTTCCTTGGAAAAATTTCCTGCCACTTGGGAAGGGTGCGTAGTGCGGATGGCCGACAAAGTGGCCTACTTAGGTAGAGATGTAGAGGACGCATTACAGCTTAAGATTATTCGGCGGGAACAGATACCCAAAGAAGCTATCCAGGTATTAGGGGATTCGAACAGTGAAATCATTAATACCCTTGTGAACGATATGATCCAAGAAGCGAACAAAAATGGAACCATTGGATTTTCCGACAAGGTTTTTTCTGCTGTGCTGGTTCTAAAAGAATTTAACTATCGAACCATTTATGAGGGACCGGTATTAACCGGGTATCATGACTATTTTGAACGTATTTTACGGACCCTCTATGCCTATCTTGCGGGGATCTTTAAAAAATACGGAGAAGATTTTAAAGCCTATGTACGGGAAAATAACCGGTTAGCCTTACGCTTCGGCGATTACCTTTCCAAAATGGAGGCTTTTTACCGGCAAACCGAAGGGGATTTTCACCACGCTGTTATAGACTACCTTGCAGGAATGACGGACGACTTTGCGTTAGAATGTGTGCAGGAGATCATGATTCCTAGAAAATTCGAATACCGGTTTGAAGAGGAGACTCTCGTATGAAGGCAGGGGAGATCCAGCATTTTGATGTACTTAAAGAACTAGGAGTCTGGGATGAACTGGAAGAATTAAAACGTGAGCGCAGGGAATCAGAAAAATTCTATAGCGATATTTTAGAACTTTATTCTTGCAATTCGCCTGAAAGCCTTATTGAATTTGTTTTAACGAATTTCCTCGATAAGTTTATTCCTTCTACCCTGCTGTTTCTTATAGAGGATCCCCTTTCTTCTACTCTATCTACGTACTTTTACCGTAATCTAAAACCTGCCATACTCTACAAAGACACCGAATGGTACCATACCCTAAAGAAAATGTTGGAGGCACAACGAGGGCCTTTGGTTTTTTATCAAATTGTTAAACAACTTCCCTTAACTTTTGCAGAAACGCTAAAAGAAGACTATTCTCCGGAAATAGTGTTTCCTATCCGGGGTATTGGGGGAGTGTATGGGATAATTCTATTCGGCAGTAAAGTACTTCCCGGATCCTATTCTTCTAAGGAGCTATTGTATATTGAACGATTCATGCTCTTCTTTTCTGTAGCCTTGCAGAACGTTTTACATCATTATAGTAGCATAACCGACGCTAAAACTGGGCTTTATAACCATGCTTACTTTTTAAAACGGACAGAAGAAGAATTAGCAAAAAACCGTCGCAAAGGGAAAGGCATTGGACTTGTCCTTATCGATATAGATCATTTCAAGCAATTTAACGATACATATGGCCATCTAGCAGGGGATGTAGTCCTTATGGAAATAGGGAGAACCTTAAAAACTCTAGTTCGGCAAGAAGACATTCTTTCCCGTTTCGGAGGGGAGGAGTTTACCCTTTTAATACCAGACTGCAAGGTTCAGACCTTGCTGGAGGTGGCAGAGCGGCTGCGAACAACCGTGGAACGAATACCCATTCTTTTTGAAGGTAAAGAGTTACATATTACCATAAGTGTGGGATGCGTATACCTACCGCCCGGTTTAACAATGAATCCTCGTACTCTGCTTGCTCAGGCCGACGCTGCTATGTATCAATCGAAGCAAACGGGAAGAAACCGCACAAGTATATACAAAGGGGGACTCCTCTATAGAGGATTACTCCATCTCTCCTTAGAGAAGTCCCGCCTTACCTAATTACTTCCGTAGCAGTATAAACTCTACCCGCCGGTTAATCCATCGTTTTTCTAGATCACTAAAAGGAACAAGGGGTTTAGAACCTCCGAATCCTTCGGTTTCAATACGATCCGCTACAATTCCGCGTTCTATTAAAGCTTCTTTTATTACTCTAGCTCGATTCTGAGACAGAGGTATCAACGCAAGCTTGTGTTCTCTTTCCGAAGCAGCTGCATCATAATACAACACAGACACAGCATGCCCTTCTAAGCGAACGCGGTAGTTGGGAAACACTTTCAGCATGCTTGCCACTTGATCGATAGAGGCAACATTGGTTTTTGCTATCTCCTCGTTCCACTTTAGGTAGTCTGTGGTCCACGGCGCAAATTGAATATTTGCCACCCGTATTTGATTTCGGCCATCTTCGGGGAATACTAACACGTCTACAAGAATCTTTACCGATCCTTTTGCAACATTCCCCACTTCGTCCCTTATTTCAAAGAATAAAGGATATTCTGTTGCCGATTGTACCAGGTCGCCAGTACGAGAGTAACCATCCCAGGATAGCTCAGCAGGAGGGTTCCCTATTCCGTCTGCGGACTGTATATCCTGTCCCTTTGGATCCAACACAGTAAAGCGCCAGGCTTCTATAGTGCTTGCATCTTCAACCGCAATTCGTAAATGGAATAGATCGTCTTTTCCATCGTGATCCGGACTAAAGGGTACGGGGTGTAATTCGAGAGAAACTATAGGGGGAGTAGTATCTACCCGAATGGGAATAGGTGCCAAAGAAGAAATCGAGCGGTCTTGCACTTGAAGAGTAAACCGAACCGTGTACTCTCCATCGGGGACTTTTTCTCCCTTTGGGTCTTTTCCATCCCATTGTAAAGTAGAAGGAATGGGGCCTTTTCCCTGTATAGAAGCCACTACTTCTTTATCTTTCGACACTTCCAAAACCCAACCGGTTACTCCCTCACGTACATTGGTGGTAATGTCAAAAGAAAGGGTATCTTTCACACCGTCTCCGTTGGGGGAGAACGCAGCTAGCTGGGGCACTATAGAAACTGCAGGCTGTATCCAGGTAACCCGTAAATCTTTAACTTCAAAAACAGCTCGGTTGCCCGCCCTATCCTCACCGGTAAGCCGATAGACATACTCACCCGAAGGAACAGGCGAACCTGCTGCACTCTGCCCTTCCCATGCAAAAGATTCTACTCTCCCTTTCCAGGTTTTTCGAAATACCACCTGATTGGTTCCGGGAACAAGAAACTCGCCTACCCAACCCTCCTCATCGCTACTCCGCTGCTCTACCTGAAGGGGAGTAAGCTTTCCTGCAGCATCTTGGCGGACTTCCCGATTGGCTACAAAGACGGTTGCTTCCGGCGGCAACGTGTCTACCTCGAAGGGAGAGGTAATCGTAGTAGGTCTGTTTCCATTCCTGTAAGCCACCATTAAGTCTGCAGTGTACTTCCCATCAGGGACAACCTTCCCTGCATCATCCTTTCCATCCCAAAAAATTTGAGCAGGTACCGGTCGATTCTCTGCTATAGTTCTTATCACTCTTCCGCTTGCATCCTTTAGTTGTAACTGATAAGCCTCTGTTTCCCTTCCCTGATGGAGGATGGGTAAAATAGTAATGCGATCTTTAATTCCATCTCCATTGGGAGAAAAAGCAGATAAGTCTGTCCCTACCCCTAAGGTCGTAGGTCGGGTGTCAACCTCTACGGAAAAACGGTTGGAGCGTCCGGGATTTCCTGCCAAGTCTCGGCCTTCTATATAAACAACATACACTCCATCCGGTATAGGTTTTCCATCCAACCCCATACCATTAAAATAGAGGGTTTCGGGTATGCCTCCCTCATGATCATAACTGAATAGAATATTTCCTGCAGGGTCTGCAATAATTCCTTTCCAGTACCCTTCTTTTCCTCCTTTTAGGGTGAAGGTAACATCATCTTTAAAACCGTCAAAATTGGGAGAAATTATGGGAGTAGTTGCAGTAATCTGAATTTGAGCCGGTTTGGTATCCAAAACTAGGATTGGAGTTTCTGCCGTTACTACAGCTCCATTTTCATAAGAAGCAGTAGCCCGGATTCTATACTTGCCATCGGGCAGAAGATTCCCCGCTCCATCCCGTCCATCGAATTGGACCGAAGTGGGTAGAGGGGGGGGTCCTTTCTCGGTTCTCCGTACACCGCCTCTTTCGTCTAGTAACTCTAGCACGACTTCTACCAATCCATCAGGTATTAAACCGGACGGAGTAAGGGTAACAACATCCTGCGCTCCATCTCCATTGGGAGAGAAATACAGATAGTCAACTCCTAGGGTAAAAACTCTAGGACGGGTATCTATTGTAACAGGGGAAGTAGTTAGGGCAAAGGTATTTCCTGCCCGGTCTTCAGAAGACAGTTTAATGGTGTAGGATCCATCCGGAAGAAGTTTTCCTGCTGGATCCTGCCCAGTCCAGAAAAAGCGTTCCGGCGGTGTACCCTCCCACTCAGCAATGGCCACCCCTTTTCCGGTGCTATCCAGTACCTCTGCCTTCCATCGGTCCTCGGAACTTGCCCTTACCCGTACAGGGAGAGTATCCCTTCTACCATCGTTATCTGGAGAGAAAATAGTATAGTCAAAAGAAATTTCTGCATTTGGAGGGGTGTTATCTACAACAAGTTTACGGAGTTCGGATTCTGCTTTATTCCCGCCGTCATCCCAGGCCTCTAACACATAGGTATATACGCCATCAGGCACAAACTTGCCTTCTGAATCCTTTCCGTCCCAGGTTATAGATTCGGGTACTTCTAGTTCAGGTTTCTTCATAAAACCAAGAGCTATAAAAAGCCGGGCAAAAAAACCGGGTCGCCGCTCATCCCGGTTCTGCCAAACTCGCACTTCTTTTCCTTGAGCATCTTTAATGGTTAAACGGAATTCTTTAATAACCATCTTGTTCTGCCGGTCTGGCTCAATGCTGATTTTGATGGTTATCGTATCTTTTACCCCTGGAGATGAAGCAGGAGAAAGGTACATATCCTCTTTATCTACGATAACCCTAGGGGGGAGTCTTTCTGCACTTCCTCCGGCATAAGCCATACTCCCTATGCCCACCATCCCAATAAAAAGAAACCACCAAACAAATCGCTTAACCATTACCCTATGTACCATAACACCCTCCATATACCTATATCATACCGTATCATACCCTAAATTTCCCTCGAACTCAAACTTTTTCAACTAAATGAGCGATTCCCCACTTTCCATTCACTAACCATTCGGGATCTTGCGCATACATCTCATTAGCCTTCTCCTGGGAAATTCCTAAAAGTACTTCACTTTTTAAAGTCCGTAGACTCACCAAGGTGGTGGGAAATCCCTTTACAACTTCTTCAAACGGAGTGGAAAAAGGCCAAGCTCTATCCTCCACAAGCCTCCTGTAATTGGCATCCCCCTTAAAAATTACTACATTACTTGAGGCAAATTGATTCTGTAACTCTGCCGGAAAGGTAGTAAAGTGATGAGGGCCATTCCAATAGTAGTGGGTCTTAATTTCTATTTTGCCCGACTGAATCCAGTCCAGGAACTGGGTAGACCAAGAAGAAAAGCTTTTTTCTTGAGCCAATCGAAACAGCATGATAAAAACATCCTGTACAGTGGCGTCGGATACAAAAAATGGGTACTTCTTACAATGAAACACTACTTTCTCTGCCTCTCCTACTGATAAAACAACCTTAGCAAAGTGAAGGTCACAGAGAAGTTCAGACCCGGCATTATCCAACACAATATCAATTTGGGTTGCATGTTCTACCTTCTTTTCTAGAGAACTATAATGGTTAATTATCAACTCTTTCTCTCGTTTCTCTTCCTCTTCGTGCAACTGCGTTCTACCCTTTTTTGCAATATTGGAAAGGGACAGATCAACCCGATTCCCCTTTACGGAAAGCCAGAGGGCATCCTGTATGGACCCTACCCTAGAAAGGGTTCGTCCCCAAAGGGGTTCGTGGACAATATGAGAAAGCTCTTCTTCCTTTTGTAAAAGAAAAGGATCCAGGTGGTAAAAAGAAGAACTTTTCCAATAATAGCCGGCAGCAATAAGGAGGCGAAGGTATAGATAAGCTTCTCCAAAATAAAACGGCAGATCTATCCATCGTTTGCCCCTCCATTCCGCGAAAGCTTTTTCCCAATCGTTCAATTCCTCTGGTAAGAACTCAGCGACAATCTCTTCGGTAAAAGGGTTATATATATTACCCTCGGGAATTTCTCTCAATAAAGTTTCTAAAGCCCGCTCTTCTCTGCTTCCCAAGGGTCTAAGGTCTTTAATGTTTGACACTATAGGGGGAAATCGGTTCAAAAGGGTATGCGCAGCCCAGGAATCTGGATCTGCCATCATAATGTACGGGGGATACGAAACTAGATTTTTATTCATAGACCAAACCTAAACAAAAAATGGTCTATTGAGCAAGGTGGTCTAGTATTCGAAATAAAATCTGAATGTTTTGGCTCACTCCTCTAGTACTATAATTTCTACTCTTCGATTTTGAGACCTTCCCTCTTCGTGGGTGTTGGGAGCTATGGGCTCCCTAGCACCTCTTCCTTCATAGAGTAACTTTTCTTGCGGGATTCCCTCTCTAGTTAATCTGCCTACAATCGCTTTGGCTCTTTCAACAGACAACTGGTTTTGCCCCGCAGGATTTCCTACATCAGCAGTATGGCCCACCACAAGGAATTTTTTCCCTTGGATGGATTTTAAGCTGTCGGATAGTATTTTTAGTCTAGGCACCTCTTCGGGTAAAAGTTCTGAAGAATCCGGTTTGAAACGTAAGTTCTTTACCCGTAAGGTAATCCCTTCTATCGTATCTTGTATTTCAATATCCGGGATACTAGCAACTTTTTCCAAGGCTTTTGTAAGCTCGGGGGAGATATCCGGGCTTAAACCTTCGAAAAAGGTGACCACGGTACCTTCTAATTTTACAATTCTTTCGCCGCGGAAGCGGTACTCTTCTTTAAATGTTTCAGTAATAAATCTAAGCCCTCCTTCTTTAACGGATAGAAACAGGGACACATCGTGGGTGCCTTGAACCTCAAGGAGATCCGGGTCGTTAGAATAGTCAGTAGACCCTTTGTACCGAACTGCATACTTACCGACGATCCGATGCCCCTGTTCATTGCGATAGGATGTAATTCCTTCATACCGATAATCCACATATACCGGTACTACTGTTATCTTTCCATTGAAATCCGGATCCAAAACCCGCAAACCAAAGGCCTGCCAGCGTTTTTCTCCCGAAAACTCTTTGGGAAAAAGGGGGAATTGACGCATAGTGGGAAACCTCTCTACAGAAGAGGAGAGTACTATACCTTCCGGAGAAAGAGAAATTTCTGCAGGTGAAGATTGTTCCACCCTTTGGGCTACTTGTATCCCCCCCCTTTGACCTTCTTCTAACAAATAAAATCTTCCCGTAAAACCTATTTCCCCTTTGCTAGGATGCGGTTGTGTTTGGACAAATACACCTCGGACCTCTCGAAAAAAAACCCCTAAATATATACGGTTTTCCCATTTGCGGAAGTTGTGTCTTTCCACGAAATGGTAGGCCTTTCCTACCTTATAGGAAGGAGGAAAACTCTGCGAGAAAAGTAAAGTGCATTTCAACAAAATACCTAGTAAAATAAATCCGTGCGGGTTCAATTAGCACCCTTTTTTTTAGAGTTCTCAAACCTCTACTCGTAATGGTTCCAAGGGATTTCTACCTACCGAGAGGTTAGCAGCAATTTTCCCACTGAGACACGCAGATATAACCCCACCGGGATATAAAGAATAATGCCCACAAGCATGCAGATTGGTTAAGGGCGTGTGGATCATCCGGAAAGGAGGCAAACGAAATACTGGTGACAGATCTGGATCATAACACCAGCCACCGGTAGAACCTTCGGTGTTTAAAGTAAATCTCTCTAAAGATAGGGGAGTTCCTACCTCGTAGTAAGCGATAGTTTTTTCCAATCCCGGTACTAAGTTCTCTGCAGTATGAACAAGCTCTTTACCAATTTCGTTCTTAAACTGTTTGTATAAAGCGCTTCTTGGGTAGGCAGGGGAGCCGTTCAACCAATAATTCTCCCAAGCGTGGGAACTGTAAGTTTGAAGGACTAGGGTGGTATGGCCTGGGGGAGCAGCCTGATTATTTTCTAATCCAAAATGATTCAAAGCAACCCACATGGACCTGTGGACTTCACGAGGAGAATAGGAGTCTGGGAAAATAACCCGATAGTTGGGAAAATAAAATGCATGTTGAGCTCGCAGCTGCGAAGAAAGATCTACAGGTTCCTTTTTTACACCCAGATATACATTTAAAATTGCTTCGGTTAATCGTGCTTTTTGTATTCTCTCTACAAAGGTCTTTTCCCAGAGATTCGCATCCGTTAGATTGAAAACAAGCCTTTTATAATCCCCTCCATAAATATACTGTTTAGCTGTAATATATTCACCTGTAGCAGTCCGTACCCCAACAACCTGCCTCCCTTCTGTACAAATTTGCGTAACCGGGGTGCTGCATCGAAGAACACCCCCAGAACGGATAAAACGTTCGGCTAATAAATCATGAAAATGCTGCATCCCCCCTTTAGGATACCAGTAATCCTTTAACCAAAGATGCCAGAAACCACCTAAAAATAGAAACGGCATCCGATAGTATCCAATGTGGGTGAACCATTCTCTTAGCCTAGGGTTTTGGAGGTGGGAACACACTTTTTCTCTATAGGAGAATCGTATCCATTTTAAAAGCTTAGGCAAGTAGGGAATCAGTTTTAAGGCATGCTTATGCGAATAATGATGTAATAAAGGAAAGTCCCAGGGAGTAGAGTTAGCATCCAGAAAAGCCGATACCTTGCGAATTTCCTTAAAAAGAGGTTTAATACCCTTTTCGTTGGGAAACGCTGTCCGTAAGGCTTCCTCTACTCCATCAAAAGAATCGATTATAAAATCGAAGTCTTCAGATTTCATCCGATACATACATTTAACCCACTGGATCTGATCGTATATCCCTAGTTCTCGCAAAATAGGGAACACGATCCCTAAACTTTCAAAAGATTGGTCACCCCCGTCAAAGTAATATCCTTTACGGGAGAAACCGGACATATTCCCTCCCGTATGATAACTTTGTTCTAGTATAAGAGTTTTCTTACCCAGGGATACAAGGTAGTTACCGGCTATCATGCCTCCTAACCCTGCACCAACTACTAGCACATCAAAATCCTGCATAGTCCCAAGTATAAATAATTAGGATTTTTTTTCCAGCCCAACTACTTGATTCCCTCCACTTACCCCCTGTACAATCCAACAACATGCGAATACAGGCAGGAGTTCTCTTCTTTTCAGGAGCGCTTCTTTTATTTCTGGGTTGTTCTGCTCCTGAGGCTTATTTTCTAGTTGGACAAAAAGAGAATGTAAAAGTAACAAAGGAACTACTATCTCTTCTCAAAGATGAAAAGGAACCTGCTGGCCGCTTTATTCTGCTAAGCCAGATTGCAAAAAATCTCAGTTCAGCAGGTTTTATAGAGAGGGCTAATAACTTCCTTACAGCCTATGTAGAAACACAACCAAAAGATCCCTACAACGCCTACTACCTGTTCCAAGTAGCGAAGAACTTCCAGGCTCAAAACGCACCTATGGTTGCTGCTCATTACTATACACGAATTCTAAGAAATCATCCAGACTTACTCCTTCAAGGAAAGTCGATTCACCTCCAGTGCCTGCAAGAACTAATTCGCCTTACTAAAGAACCGGAGTATTTACTGAACTATTACAAAGAACTCCAAGCTCGGTTTCCGAATGAGGTTGATCCAGCCACACTTTTCTATGCTTTAGGCAAAACCTATGAGAGTCTTGGAGAATGGGACCAGGCTATAGATGCTTATACAAAGTTTTTACGATATCCTGGTTCCTATATACCTGAAAACCCGGACGCCTATTCTCAAGTTTCCAACATTCTAGCTTTTCACGCTTCAGATAAAAAATGGACAAGAGAAACTCTAGAGGAGCTTGTCCAGGAGGTTAAATCTGCTATAGATCGAAAAAATATACAAAAACTCTTAAGCCTTCGCGCCCAAGTAAACTTTTTTGCCATGTCCTGGGAACAAGATGAATCAGAAAGCTATGTACAAGCCTCCTTTGACATCGGCACCTTTTTACGAGGTTCTCCAGTGCGATATGCAGAGAACTTAGATATGGATTCCAATGCGAGAGAAGCGTATTTAGAAACCTGGGGTTGGACCTACCGAATTGCCACATGGTACCTGTATTTTCGTAAAATTTATTATCCTCAGGATCCCTCAATTCACGGGAGGTGGGAATGGGCAGGAATATATTTCGGGGAAAAACTCTAATACTTGCCGGTTGTTTTCTTTTGTATACCCTATCCACCTCCTCTGGCGAACAGGGTTTAGTGCCTGAGCAGCCTTCCTTGATTCAAAAGCAGACTCGCCTATCCCGTTCTGCCCAAAGGCAAAATCAAGAGCTCCTATCAGAGTCGTCTTTACCTGTATCTGTATCTCCTTCCAAACAATTTCATGGCGGGCCGGAAGTAATCTCTAAGCATTTTGCCAACCGTCCCGAGGTAGAAGCTAATTTTAAGCGTATCCTTCAATCTCCCCAGGAACAAATCCGAATACAGGTTGCCCTAAAACGAGCATACCCTTATACCTCATTTATTCGTAGTAAAATTGCTGAATATTCTTTACCCCCTGAGCTATTTTTTCTTCCTGTGGTAGAATCCATGTACAACCCCTATGCTAGATCTCCTCAAGGAGCGTTGGGAATTTGGCAGTTTATGCACCATAGCATGTCCCCCTGGATGATCCAAAACGAATGGGTAGATGAGCGTCGGGATTTTTGGAAATCTACCATTGGTGCCTTGGAGAAGTTATCCCTCAATTACCGGTATACGGAAGACTGGCTTTTAGCTCTTGCTGCTTACAATTGCGGTTTAAACAGAGTGTTAGCTGCTTTGCGTCAATCTCCAGGTTCCTCATTTTGGGATTTGTCGAAGAAAGGACTCCTCCCTAGAGAAACTAGAGCCTATATTCCCTGGTTTTTAGCTGTAGCCCGCTATGCGACCCATTTAGGCAGAAGAGGAATACCCTTAACCTGGGAACCTCTCATTGAATGGGTACAAATACCTATCTCTACCCCTATTGATCTTAGAATGCTAGCTAAAAAAGCAGAACTTCCCCTCGAAGTTCTCCTTTCAGGGAACCGAGAATTAGAATTTTTTATTACTCCACCGGGTCAGTACCAGCTAAAAATTCCCAAAAAATATGAAGAACTTATTCGTTCTGTATTAGAGATGGAAAAAGAACGTCTTCTTAACTTTATTGTGCATATCGTTCAACCGGGAGATACTCTATATGATCTTTCTCGTCATTATGGGCCCCCTCTTTCTATGATCCTACATTACAATCCTAACGTCAGACCTGAAACTTTACAAATCGGTAGACGACTACTGATTCCCAAATTGAAAGACGTGGGGCCCTATGTGCCTCCAAAAGTACCCCCTAAAGTATCACAGGAGGATTTAGCAGATTCCACCCCCTTTAGTAACTCTTACATGGTAAGAAGTGGGGATAGTCTCTGGTCTATTGCTCGGATTTTTCAAACTACCGTAGAACGCCTTTCAAAAGAGAACGGCATACAACCTGAAGACCCCATTCATCCTGGGGCAATCCTTAAGGTACCCTAAAAAGGAGCCGAAAAGAGTACAGAATGGTACGTAAAGTACTCTTGGGTTGTATTATCTTTTCTCTTGGGTATGTGAATTCCCAACCTTCCTTACCTCTTTCCACTTCACTTTTTAAGGTGGCAGGTAAAGTAGACTGGATAAAACAAACTTTTATACTGCAGGTTGAGGCACCTCTGCCATCTTCTTCTCCTAATCTACCAGCTGCACCGGTAACTGTAAAAAACCGGATACATCAAGCTCTTCCAGAGTTAGTTCCTCGGGGAGCCTCTTCCTTACAAATTGATTCACGCAGGACCCTAGCGGAATGGATGGCAGAATCTTCCCTTTATGTATCCCGACTTTTAGAAGCTTCTTTAGAGGGAAGAGAAAGTTTAGTGCAGTATTCCCCCACCCTCTCCAGCCTACTTGTCGAATATCTTTTTCCTCTTTTTGAAGTTTTCGGCTCCCGTATTGTGTTACATACCCGCCCCATGGAGATTCCCCATATTCTGCAGTGGGTTCCTTCTGCTCGCTTCTCCGGCGTTGTTATTTACGCTAAAGGCGAATTACTCCACTACGGAGAAAACCGAAAGCGACGATTAAAACCTGCCCTTTTTCCTCAACTCTACATGGAGCCTATAGATCCTGTGCTTCTAACCCCTATGGTTGATCCTTCTTACCTCAAACGATGGGGAGTAGCTGCCTACACCGATTCCTTACAAGAAGGCCCGTTTTTAGAACGGATTGGAAGAACACCTTTGCGAATCTTTGCTACTGGAGTGTTTGGCAAATATCCTACGGATCTAATTATATCGAGGGAGGATGGTTACACGCTTTTAACTTTACCGGAAAACCGAAGATTATTGCGAGAAGGTAGAATACTAATAGTTACAGATACGGTGCAAGAAGAACTGCTACCGTTTAATTAAAAGAAATCACCCACCCTTAGCCTACAAGACTTGTTAGGGGAGCGGTCGGGGGGAAGCATCCAGGTGTAAAAGCGACCTGTCTGAATTGAGTGGTGCTCTGGGCAGGAAGTAGTAGGTAAAGATAGGCTTGTCAATCCGGTTTCCTGCCCAACCCCGACCGCTCCCTTTCAAAGAATCGAGGGCATTTCTGATTCCTTAGGCACGGCTAAAGACTAATAACCATCCGACATAGCACGGTTTTGATCTTTCTTATACAGTTCCGCGTATACATAGCCACGATTTTTTAATTTCTCTTTTACCTCTTGGGGGAAGGGTATGTACCTCCAAAAAATATCCCTTACTTCTCGATCTAATTTTTGAGTTCCTTCACTCTCTTTTGTTATCCAAAGAATATAGTCCTGGATAAAATTCTCACGAACATCACCCTTCATTTTCCGTTCGGTAAACCATTGGTAATACCAGCCGGTTAATCCTTCTTCCATCCAGTAATGTTGGGCTTTTTCTTTGGCCATTTGCCAGCGCAAATCTCCCATTGCAGCGGCAATGGCAATTTTTAGATCTCTCGGATACATGGGAATTGCGATTCGGCCCCGGCCGCTTGCCCGATTGAACCGCTCAAAAGGTTCCCAGCATACTCCCATGTCTCCATAACAAGGTATAAGAATTATGTACGGTACTATTCGATTTGTTTGTTGCTTAAAGGTACGTAAGAATAAACCAGAATCTAGAGCCTCTAAGTCGGCTAATACATTCAATACATTTTCACGAATACCGATTTCCCACAAATTGGGTTTGAGGTATTGTTTTAACAAAATAGGGAAATGGTTGCCCTGCCTGCCTACACACATTTTTGCCATCTGTCTAAGGGTATTTACCTCTTCGAGTATAACCTTCTGCTCTACTACCGCTGTTTCGCCTAATTCCTCTTCCTTCTTTTTTGCTTCCTCATAAGCAGCTTTTAGGGAATCTAATTCTAAATGGTAACGGGAAAGATCCTTACCCAATACAGAGAGCCTGCGTAAAATATCTCCGATTTCCGTAAAGGAGGTTCGCTGCGTCTCGTTATAGGACAACTTTAGCCCAGTAATATCTGGTCGGCTTTCCCTCTTTCGCAAGGCCACAACACGCTCTAAAAGACGCTCTTCTAGTTGATCCATTTCTTGAGATACCGACTTTACCAACCCAATCTGTGCATCCAATCGGCCTTTAGCCCGTTCCACCAAGGTGGAGACTTTTTGCCGCTCATTCCGTTGGGATACCTTAGTTTCGTCCTGGGCAGAAGCGCCGATATGGCCACAGGCAATTTCATGAAGCCACTCATCCACGTAATAAATGGGTTCTCCTGTCTCATTCTCCCAAATAATTTTGCAAAGCATGCCCCGTTGTTCCGCTGTAAGCGCAGTAGGCAGAAGAACACCGAATCGCAAAAACACTTTCCGTGGCAAAGGCAAAGCTCCAGCTGCTTTTATGGACATTTTACCCACTAATTCCCAGTAAGCTGTAATGATACGACTACGTAAATTGGTTCGCTCTTGGGGATCTTGGGTAGTTAAAAAGGCACTGAAATACTGATGAATCCGTTGGGAGACTTCTCCCTCACCAGCGAGGATAACTTTGTAGAAGTTTTTATCTTCAAATAAAGGTTGAGGTTGACCCTCTATCTGGGATACTTTCTGAAAGGTTTTAGAAGCAAAACCTTCTCCTTTTACCTCTTCTAAGGGCCCAGGGGTCTCCTCTTCAAAAAGAGCGGTAAAATCCGGGGTGCCTTCTTTATCTTCTTCATCGGAAACGCCGATTAATTCGGCAATCTCAGGATCGATATTGTTTGTGTTTTTAGGATTAGCTATGGAAGGATCTTCTTTCATTTTTGTCTGTAAAGATCG
>JBDNDI010000010.1:0-18459 GCA_046719195.1 Spirochaetales bacterium
AAGTCTTTGTACAGGTACGTTCCTGCATCGGTAAGGACCCTTTGTTCTTGGGGAAAAACATTGCAGAGGGTTTCATTGAAATGAATTTGTACTCCCTCCTTCGTTAAGCGTTCGTACAAAGCTCCCACTAGCTCCTTGCCACCGTCTGTGCCTAAATGGGACTGCCGGATTGGCAGCAACGTTACCCCTAACCTTTGTGCTCTTTTTTTATAGGTTTCTAGATTGTTCAGAGAAAGATATGTGGGTTGTAGCTCCTCTTCCACTTCCTGCAAATATCGATTAGCTGTGTCTTCATCCCAGTATTCCACCGGAAATCCTACCGGATAGGTAAAGTTCATTTTACAATCATTTCTTAACCCTCCCGTACAGTAGGCTTCTTTCTCAAGGATAAGAATTTTTCCCTCTCCTTTTCGTTTTCTATAGGCAAAAGCGGCTCCTAAACCCGCAGGTCCGGAACCTACTATTATGAGGTCATACCTGGATACGGTATTTTGCATATTATCTATTATACACGTTTAATTATTGACCGCTACAGCCCTTTTCCCTAAAATACGGTACTTGCATAAACAGGAGGAGGATACCTTGTACAACCCCGTGAATCCTAAACAAAACTTTCCCCAACTAGAAGAAGAAATTCTTTCCTTTTGGGAAACAAACAATACGTTTAAGAAATCCATAGAGCTACGAGAAGGATCTGAGGAGTATGTATTTTACGATGGCCCCCCCTTTGCAACAGGATTACCTCACTTTGGCCATTTTGTGCCTGGTACTATAAAAGACATTATTCCCCGTTACCAGACCATGCGGGGCAAAAAAGTAGAGAGACGATTTGGTTGGGACTGTCATGGGCTTCCAGTAGAGTACGAAATGGAAAAGGAGCTGGGCATTTCCGGGAAGCGAGAGATTGAGTCTTTTGGTATTGCAAAATTTAACGAATCCTGTCGATCCATTGTTCTCCGATATGTAAGAGAATGGCGCAAAATCGTAACCCGTATGGGACGTTGGGTAGATTTTGACAACGATTACAAAACCATGGATCCCGATTATATGGAGTCTATCTGGTGGGTAGTGAAACAACTATGGGAAAAGGGGCTTTTATACGAAGGTTTCTACATTCTTCCTTACTGTCCTAGGTGTTCTACCGTACTATCCAACCATGAATTAAACTTAGGCGGATATCAGGATGTCCACGATCCGGCCATAACCGTAAAGTTCCGTTTAGCCGAAGAACCGAACACTTTTATACTAGCCTGGACTACTACTCCCTGGACTCTGCCTTCTAACCTAGCTCTCGCGTTTGGGCCGGAAATAATCTATGTAAAAGTAAAAGATGGGCCAGAAAACTACATTCTAGCGAAAGATCGTCTTTCCGGCTATTATAAATCTGAAAAAGAGTATGAAATTCTCTGGGAAAAACCAGGTAAGGAACTATCGGGGATTCCCTACGAACCTTTGTTCCCGTACTTCACTCATCTAAAAAAGAAGAAGGCTTTTCGTACCCTATTAGGTGATTTCGTCAGTACCGAGGAAGGTACCGGGGTTGTTCATATTGCTCCGGGATTCGGTGAAGATGACTATAGGGTGTTGCAAGGTAGCGGTGTCCCAGTAGTATGTCCTATTGATGAGGAATGTAAGTTTACCGAGGAGGTGCCGGACTATGCAGGCACCTTTGTAAAAGAAGCAGACAAAGCCATTATTAAGCGGTTAAAAGAAGAGCGGAAGGTGGTTAAGCACGATCAATACCTCCATGCGTATCCTCATTGCTGGCGCTGCAGCTCGCCGTTAATTTATCGAGCCATTTCCTCCTGGTTTGTGAATATTGCAAAAATTAAAGACCGCATGATCGCGACCAATCAACAGATCTACTGGATGCCCGAACACATTAAGAACGGACGGTTCGGAAAGTGGCTAGAAGGAGCAAGGGAGTGGGCTATTTCCAGAAATCGGTATTGGGGTAACCCCATTCCTATTTGGCGATGTGACAGTTGCGGAGAGCTAGAATGTATCGGCTCGCGGGAAGAGCTTAAAGCCCGGTCTGGAGTGTATCCGGAAGATCTGCATAAACATTATGTGGATGAAATTACCTGGACTTGCACCTGCGGTGGGACAAAAAACCGAATTCCCGAAGTTTTAGATTGCTGGTTTGAATCCGGCGCTATGCCTTATGCACAAAATCATTATCCATTTGAGAACAAAGAACATTTCGAGAGCCATTTCCCGGCAGATTTTATCTGCGAAAGCCTAGATCAAACGCGGGGATGGTTCTACACCCTTCACATTCTATCCACGGCTTTATTTGATAAACCTGCCTTTCTTAACAATATAACCAGCGGATTAGTTTTAGCCTCGGATGGGAAGAAAATGTCAAAATCTGCCCGTAACTACACAGACCCGGTAGATGTAATTAACACGTATGGAGCAGAAGCTTTACGGCTTTTCTTAATGCGTTCCGCGGTAGTTCGGGCAGAGGAGATCCGGTACAACGATGAAGGTGTAAAAGAAACCCTTAAAACCGTTCTAATTCCTCTCTGGAACGCTTACAGTTTCTATGTAACCTATGCCAACATAGATCAGATTTACCCCACCTCTCCTCCCAAAGGCCCTTCTAACCCTCTAGACCAGTGGATCCTCTCTGAATTAGAAGGGTTGATTGACAGGGTAACCCAACAGATGGACAGGTACGATTTAATGAAGGCCATAGAACCGCTGGTAGAGTTTATAGACCTTCTGAACAATTGGTACATTCGTAGGTCTAGAAGACGTTTCTGGAGAAGCGAGAATGACTACGATAAACATCAGGCTTACGAAACCCTTTACTGGGTACTGATAACCTTTGCCAAGGTGGCCGCTCCTATCCTTCCCTTTATTTCTGAAGCTATCTACCGAAATCTCCGCACTCCCGAAATGCCGGAGTCGGTACATCTAACCGATTACCCGGTAGCTCAATTATCCAAGAGGGACCTTGCTTTAGAGCAAAAAATGAACTTTGTTCGAAGGGCGGTAACTATGGGTAGGGCTCTTCGGAGTTTGCATGGCATTAAAGTGCGGCAACCCGTAAAAGCCTTGCATTTAGTTACCAAAGATCCGGAAGAACGACGAATTTTACGGGAAATGGAGGATATTATTCGGGAAGAATTGAACGTAAAAGAAGTTATATTTAGGGAAAATGAGGAAGATTTGGTAGAGTACAAAGCAAAGCCTAACTATCGGGTTTTGGGAAAAACCTTAGGCAAAGATATGAAACTTGTGGCAGAGAAAATTGAAGGTCTTAGTTTTGCGGAAATCCAAAGCTTACTAGAGGGAGCAACGCTTGTTATCGATATCGGGCGAGATATTGAAATTACAAAAGAAAGTATAGAAGTTCGCAAATTTGAAAAGGAAAACCTGAAAGTCTTGAACGAAAGCTCCTTAACCGTTGCTCTGGATCCGGAATTAACCGAAGATTTAAAAGCCGAAGGTATGGTACGGGATATTGTACGAGCGGTTCAAACTTTACGGAAAGATAATAATTTAGAGGTAACTGATCGGATTCACCTATATTTGCATACAGAAGATCCCGATATCCAAGATGCAGTAGAGGAGTTTCAAGAGTACTTAACCCATGAAACCCTCTCGTTATCAGTACAATGGAACAAGCAAAAAGTGCAGAGGAAAGTATCTCTTGGCTCTACAAGCTGTTCCATAGGGTTGGAAAAAGCCTCTTGATTCAAAAAAAAGGTAGACCTGTCCTCCGTATCTTTCTCGTCTTTTTTACAGGGATACTCCTTTGGGGGAGTTGTCGTACCCTTCCCCATTGGGAGTTTACCCAATTTCCCCTGCTTCTTCCGTCGGATGGACAACTGTATCTTTACCTTCCTGTCTCAACCCATCGAAGTTTGATTGACAAAGTTCTACCCTCTAACCCTCCTCAAGGGATGTTGTACTTTCTGAACCGCACAAGAGAGCTGTACGGGGTGCTACTTTCTGAAAAGGATGGGAAAGATGCATCCTGGATTTTTTTAGCCCTAGGAGAATACTCCTCTTTCCTTGTTCGATCGGCTCTTTCGGAAGACCAGGGATGGAAACGGGAAGAGTTTTCACACCAAGGCTATCGAATACCCTACTTTCAACACCAAAACCTAGGTGTACAGATCGCCCTGCTTGAGGGAAACCTATTACTGGTTTCTAATGGAGCTATACCCACGGTACTTAAACGGTATGTTTCCCCATCCATTACCTTAGCTCCTCCTCCCCTAAGTGCCTGGATAGAACGGAGCGATTTGATCGAGCTGTTTCTCTCTTCCCAAGGTTTAAAAGAGATCGTGTCCTCTATTCCCCTATTTCAAAGCCCTGTGGGGGATATTCCGGGTATTAGATTGTTACGTCTAGTCCTAGAACCAAAGGATGGAAAAGAGCTGTATGTAGCAAGAGGAGTTCTATCTTTTGATCAGGAGGCCCAAGCCCGATCCATGGGCATTATTCTTCGTCTTTTAGTGGGAACTTGGATCTTAGGTCAAGAGATTAAACAAGGACAATTCACGCCCAAAATTATTGCAGAAGGAACATATATTCAGATTTCAGATTTGCCCATCCCTTCTCAAACCCTTGTTGAGGTTCTCAAACCTATGGTAGATAGATGGATAGAGAGGAATTCCCTATGGTAAAAATAGGTATCATGGATTACAAAGCGGGCAATATCCGTAGTGTACTGCGCGCCATTCAATATTTAGGGGCAGAAGGTCGTATTTCTTCAGACCCGGAAGTGTTAAAGGCCTGTGATAAACTCATTATTCCAGGGGATGGCGAAGCCTTCGCGGTGATGGAGGTCCTTAAAACCACAGGCTTAGAAACCTTTCTCAGGGAATTTTACGCATCCGGCAAACCTCTCTTAGGAATCTGTATAGGCTGTCAGATTGTATTAGATTTTTCTGAAGAACGTTCCACCCCCTGCCTGGGGTTTATTCCCGGCAAAGTGGTTCGGTTTCCCCGGATTTCTGGTTTAAAGGTGCCTCACATGGGATGGAACCAGGTTACCCACGGAAACGCCCATCCAATTTTCTATAAAGTACCCGAACACGCCCCCTGCTACTTTGTCCATTCTTACTATCCCTTACCCCAGGAAAAAGTAAACACAATAGCTTGGACAGAGTACGGGATTACATTTCCATCAGCCATCCAGAAGGACAACCTTATTGCTCTACAGTTTCATCCGGAGAAATCCGCAGATTCAGGTTTACAAATGTTAGCAAATTTTATCTATGCTATATAGGGTTTAAAGGAAAGGTATGTTACTAAAACGGATTATTGTGTGTCTAGATGTACGGGATGGAAAAACCACTAAGGGTATACGGTTCAAAGGGAATGTGGATATCGGGGACCCCGTAGAAATGGCAAAATACTATTACGAGCAAGGGGTAGATGAGTTGGTATTCTACGATATTACTGCTTCCGCAGAAGGTAGAAGGGTATTCCTAGATGTGGTAGAACGAGTGGCAGATCAAATCTTTATTCCCTTTTGTGTAGGCGGAGGCATCGGCTCAGTAAGGGACATGCGGGATACTCTGTTAGCCGGTGCAGAAAAGATTAGCATTAATACCCAGGCAGTAAAAAATCCTTCCCTTATCGAAGAAGGGGCCTCCCGTTTCGGTAGTCAATGCATTATCCTGGGCATGGATGCCTTACGGGATCCCGCTATGCCTTGCGGTTATAGAATTGTTATAAATGGAGGCAGGACTCCCACGGAGTTAGATGCCTTAGAGTGGGCAAAACAAGCAGAAAAATTAGGGGCGGGGGAAATTGTTGCCAACTCTATAGATGCCGATGGTACAAAGGAAGGGTATGAACTAACCCTTACCCGCCTGCTTTCCGAAGGGGTAACCATTCCTGTTGTAGCTTCTGGTGGAGCGGGGAAACCCGAGCATCTAGCCGAGGTGTTAACTTCAGGAAAAGCAGATGCAGCCTTAATTGCCTCCATGGTTCATTACGGAGAATACACTCTCCCACAGATTAAAACCTTTCTCCATACGAAAGGAATACCCGTGCGCCTTACAGGCTCTTTGGAACCTTCTGAAGGGTAGGGGTCTAGGCTGGATAGAATCCTTAAAAGATATTGCCACAACAAAAATCGTTTTGTATATTACCCTTAGTCACCGAACAGAAACTTTCCGTTCTACAGGAGATGGATATGCCAAGTTACGATTATGAGTGTACTGTTTGCGGACACAGATTTGAACTATTTCAAAACATGTCCGATCCTCCCGTAACGGATTGCCCCCAGTGTGGTAAACGGGTTCGTCGGCTAATCGGGGGAGGAATGGGTGTAATTTTTAAAGGAAGTGGTTTTTACGTAACAGATAACCGCAAATCTTCTTCCTCCAGCACATCCACATCGGACAAGAAGGGGTCCACCGAAACATCCCAAAAAATCGAAAGCCAAAAGACTGAGAGTACGGCAAAGGAAAAAGTGGCTGTATAACAACTACAGCCCCGTGCTTTTTATATCTTTAAACCGCCTCTTTTTTTGCTTTAACCTGGGACGTTAACTACTTTAAGCCACAACTTGTTTGGCCCGCAAGGGTTCCGTTTGAGGTAAAACAAAGGGTTAGGCTTCCGGGGAAGTAGGTAGAGATTTATCCGGGAATGGATAGGAGAAGCTTTTTCGTTCTACTTTTTCTACTACCTTCTTCAAAAGCTCCTCTAATCCTAAATCCTTCCAATGTTGCATTAAAATCCAGGGACGGGGACGGGTAAGAGGATGCATGGGCGAGAATAAAGTGCAGCAATCTTCGTAAGGCAAGATAGAGATGTTGTAAGTCCCGATTTCTCTAGCTTTGTCCATAATCCATTCCTTATCCATACCAATAAGGGGACGCATAACCGGTACAAGAGCAAAAGAGTTTGTGAAGTGTATGCTTTCGATAGTCTGACTTGCCACTTGCCCAAGGCTTTCGCCTGTAATTAAACAATGAGCCCTTCGGTGTTTAGCAAGAATAGAAGCAATATACATCATGGCAGCCCGATTCATTAACGTTGCCTCATCCGCCTTCCCCGTTTCCCGTACCGCAACCTGGATATCGGTAAAAGGTACTATATACAGAATACAAGAGCCGGTGATACGGGCTAATTGTTGGGCTAGGGCTTCCACTTTTTCTAAAGCTTCATTCCCTGTGTAAGGGTACGAGTGAAAGTACACTGCCTCTATATGCATTCCCCGTAAAGCCATTAAATATCCAGCCACCGGGGAATCGATACCCCCCGAAAGGAGAAGCATTCCCTTACCACTGGTTCCTATAGGAAGCCCCCGAAGACCCGCCTCTCCTTCGATATACCCATAGGCAAAGTCTCTAATTTCTACGAATAGGGTCCAATCAGGATTTTTAAGGTTTACCTGTAGTTCGGGGAACTGTTTCCGCAGCTCTGCCCCTAAAAGACAAGCTATCTCGTAAGAGGTAAAAGTAAAAGTTTTGTCTTCCCTTCGAGCATCTACCTTGAATTGGTTCCCTTTTCCCTTTTTTTTCGCTTCTTCCCCAAAGGCAAGGGCAAGTTCTACCAGAGCTTTTGGATCTTTTTGAACTTTCTTTGTTAAAGCATAGCCAGCAATACCCGGTGTAGTTTTTAAACACTCCCATACCCTACCTTGGTGGGTTTCTTCTACCTCTAGGTACATTCGTCCGGATCGGTTTTGAAAGGAGAAGGGAATTCCTATAAGTTTTTTGGTGATATTTGCTTTTAAGCGATCTTCAAAGTATTTTCGATTCTTCCCTTTGAGGGTCAATTCTCCGGGTTTAATTAAATACAATACCTGCATTATTTGGCCACCTGAAAAAGGATGCGTACTTCCTCCAGCAACTGTTGGGCAAAGGTTTGAATTTCTTTTTCAGTAATAGTAGGTCCTATGGAGACCCGTAAGGAGGAAAAAGCAAGGGTAGAGCTAACACCGGAAGCCTCTAATACCCGGGTGTCCCGTTTTTTTCGGGACGAGCAAGCAGAACCGGTAGACACTCCAAACCCCTTTTCGTTTAACACCCGAACGAGAACCTCGCCCGGAAGGGGAGGAAAGGCAATACTCACAATATAGGGAGAGTACCTATCAGGATACAAAAGACGATCTTCTGGTAGAATTTTACATTGTCGGCATTTTTTTAGCAGGAGTAATAACGTATCCATTACCTGTTGAGCTTTCTGAAAATTTTCTTCCTTGTTTGAAACAGCAATTTCTAGCGCTTTTACCATACCAGCGATTCCTGCTACATTTTCCGTACCTGGACGTATACCCCTCTCTTGGCCTCCTCCTACTAATAAAGAGGGAAACGGTTTTTTCACCAACAGGGCGCCTACACCCCTAGGCCCCCGGAACTTGTGGGCACTGATAGAGAGGGAGTCAGCTCCTAACTGCTGAAACTGCAAAGGGAACTTCCCCACTCCTTGAACCGCATCCACATGGATATGGAGGGGACGCTGCTCCACTTTTCTTGCTTCACGGATTACGTCAGCCACAGGTTGCAAAGCCCCAGTTTCATTATTCACCCACATGAGAGCTATAAAAGAGGTATTTTTACGCAAGGAAGAAATTACCTGTAAAGGGTCTATTCTTCCATCTCCGGCAGAAGGAATTCGGGTTACCTCCCACCCTAGCCTTTCCAGGATACGGGAGGGCTCATACACGGAAGCGTGTTCCAAGAGAGGTACGATAGCGTGGGCTTTGGGTTTTAATAAAAGGGAGGTGAATACAAGATTGTTCGATTCACTTCCACCGGAGGTAAAAACAACCTGGTTAGGAGAAGCACCCAATAATTCCGCAAATCGAGCCCTTGAAGATTCTAACAGTTCCCGGGCTTTTACCCCCCACTGATGTATGGAAGAGGGATTCCCATATATCTCTTCGTACACCTGCGTGAGAATTTTAAGAGCTTCAGGATGAATGGGGGTAGTGGCGGCCCAGTCTAAATATAGTTCTGTCATGGATACAAAGCTCTTATGAGATAGATTGAATAATTTTAGCTCGCCATTCTGCCGGATCGAGGGTTTTCTCGAACACTTCTTCGGTTAAATATCGGGTACAGTTATGTAACCGTAGAGCGATTTCAGGGTCTATTGAATGTTCTAGCTTACAGGCTATTTCCCTTGCTTGGTTTTTAGGGAGGAGCAACACCTCTTCCAAAAAGGATTGCAATACCGTATGTTTGCGTAAAATAGCTTTTGCTACCGTATGTCCTCTTTCGGTTAAACTTATAAAGGAGTTTTTTTCGTAATTAACAAGCTTTTTTTTCTTCAAGCTTTTGACAGCCCCCGTAACAGAAGGCATTTGTACACAAAGAAACTCCGCAATATCTTTAACTCTAGCCACGCGATTCTTTGTCTCAAGATGGTAAATCGCCTCTAGATAATCTTCTAAACTCTGGGTCAAAGAGTTTTTATTTTCCATATATAATGAATTATAGAATTTTACCCTACCAAAGGCAAGGCACTATTTTCTACCTTGTCAGCCTTAATTCTTTTTCTGTACAATCGGTTATATGGGTAGAGTTTTAGTCGGAATAGATGTAGGCTCCACCACTATAAAGGTAGTGGCTCTGCAGGAGGGAGAATCATCTTTATTGTACTCGGCCTACCAGCGTCATTATTCTTCCCCTTTAGAAGTGCTTGGCTCTTTATTAAGAGAAGTGTATCGGGAATTAGGCTCTCCCCTATTCCTTGGGGTCTGTGGATCTGGTGGCATAGAAGTTGCAAAAGCCCTCGGCACACCCTATATCCAAGAGGTAGTAGCTAATGCGATTGCAGTGAGGGAAAGATATCCTACCACTTCTGTTGCGATTGAACTAGGGGGGCAGGATGCAAAGGTAATCTTTTTCCGGCAAGAGCCATCCGGCCTTGTTGCCCATGACATGAGGATGAATGGAAGTTGTGCAGGCGGCACAGGAGCCTTTTTGGAACAAATAGCGGAAATCCTTCACCTTCCCCTACAGGAACTAAACTCCTATGCCGAACAAGGCAAGCAAGTATTTGAAATTTCCGGGCGCTGTGGAGTATTTGCAAAAACAGATATTCAGCCCCTCCTTAACCAGGGAGTTTCAAAAGAAGATATAGCCCTTTCTGCCTTCCACGCTGTAGCAAAGCAAACCATTGGAGGATTAGCTCAAGGAGTTCCTATAACTCCCCCTGTTTTATTTGAAGGTGGTCCTCTAACCTTTAACCCTGTTCTAATCCGGGTGTTCCAGGAGCGTCTACATCTCCAACCGATGGAAGTAATAATTCCTCTTCATCCAGAACTTTTAGTTGCAATAGGCACTGCCTTGGCCCTTCCAAAGCTAAATTATACGAATACTGCAGAAAAATCCTGGGAAGAGATTGAACAGGGATTGCTCTCTTTAAAAAACCAAAGACTCGCTTACCTGGAAGAAGAAGGAGTACCTTTCTTTAGCTCTCCAGAAGAGCAGGAGGAGTTCAATAGACTCTATGCTTTTAAAGAATTTATTCCCCCTCAGTATCCTCCCGATACTAACTTACAGGTGTATCTAGGAATCGATGGGGGTTCCACCACTACCAAGTTTGTGCTATTGGATTCCAAAGGGAATCTTGTCAACTCCTATTATTCAAACAATAAGGGGGACCCGCTTAAAGTTCTTCTTCAAGGGTTAGTTGCCTTAAGAGATACGTACCAGAATCAAGGAGTTTCCCTAGAAATTTTAGGGGTAGGTACCACGGGGTACGGAGAGATGCTTTTAGCAAAAGCATTCAATGCCGATTACCACACGGTGGAAACCGTAGCTCATGCCCGTGCCGCTCTTTCTTTAGACCCCAACATATCGTTTGTGCTGGATATTGGGGGTCAGGATATGAAGGCGATTGCCCTTCAAAACGGAATTATTACGGGTATTACTCTAAATGAGGCCTGCTCTGCAGGTTGCGGCTCCTTTTTAGAAACCTACGCTGCTTCTCTGGGTGTTCCCGTACATCAAATAGCTACTCTTGCTTTCCGGTCTAAAAACCCCTCCCGTTTGGGTTCCCGTTGTACGGTTTTTATGAACAGTTCCATTATTACCGAACAAAAAAACGGGAAATCCCGAGAAGACATACTAGCCGGGCTTTGCCGGTCCATTATAGAAAATGTATTTACTAAAGTAATCCGTACTTCCAACTTAGATGCTATTGGTACAAAAATTCTTGTGCAAGGGGGAACGTTCCGCAATGACGCTGTGTTTCGAGCGCTGCAGTTGTATACGGGGAAAACCGTTCTCCGGGCACCCTACCCGGGCTTAATGGGAGCTTTAGGGGTAGCCTTACTTACTAAACAATACGTGGAAGAGCAGGTGCAAAAAAAAGGAACTTACTGCTCCTCATTTCTCCCCCTGAAAGACTTAGACTCCTTTTCCTATACAAAAGAGTCCTCTTCTATCTGCCCTTTTTGCCCGAACGCTTGTAACCGAACCATACTGCACTTTTCCAACGGAAATAGCTATATAACGGGTAACCGTTGTGAGCGAGGAGAAACGTTAGGTACCTTACCCCCTAAACGTCCCTCTGTTCCGGATATGGTAAAACGGCACGAGGAATTGGTATCCCTCGAATACCGACCACAAAAAATCGCCCCAGATAGGAATATCCGGATTGGAATACCCCGCGTTTTAGAGTTTTACGAAAGTCTTCCCTACTGGAAAGCCTTGTTTACCTCTTTAGGCTTTCAGGTAGTTCTCTCCCACCGGAGCACCTTTAAACTTTTCGAATCCGGTCTTAAGAATGTACCCTCAGATACCGTCTGTTTCCCGGCAAAGCTCGGACACGGACACGTGCAGGACCTTATTTCCCAACGAGTAGATCGCATATTCTGGCCTATGATGATCCGCCTTCCGAAGAAAAACCCCACGGCTCAGGGGGGAGAGATGTGCCCTATTGTGCAGGGATACCCCATTGTTGTAGAAAAGAGCGATTCTCCTCTTACGATCCATGGGATACCCATGGATACCCCTACCTTTCACTGGTACGATCGGGAACTAAAACAAGCGCAAACTCTGAATTACATAAAAACTACCTATGGCATACCCGAGACTACCATTTCTTTAGCCATTAAGGAAGCTGAAATTGCCCAGTCCCAGTTTCGAAACACCCTTTTAAAGGAGACGGAGGAAATTCTACACCAGTACAGTAAACCGTCTCTAGACCCAGATTCTTTCGCAGTAATTTTGGCAGGCAGGCCTTACCACGCGGATCCCCTGGTAAACCATGGTCTTACCTCTCTTTTTACTTCCCAGAATATTCCCGTACTATGGGCTCCCTTCTTGCCTAACCTAGAAGGTCTGGACTTACACCGGATACGGGTGGAAACCTACAATCCGTATCACACCCGCCTCTTAGAAGTTGCACTCTTTGCTGCCCAACATCCTAATTTAGAGGTGGTGCAGTTAGTAAGCTTTGGGTGTGGCCATGACGCTATTTTTTCTGACGAGCTAGCTAGAATTCTAAAAGAAATGGCTTCAAAAGAGCTATTAGTTCTTAAACTCGATGAAGGAGAAGCTCGCGGCCCCTTAAATATCCGCATTAAATCTTTTATCGAAACGATAAAAGCAAAACGCAAAGCCCAGATTGAAAAAGGAAAAACCTTTCCTGCGTGGAATCCTCTTCCCCCTCCCTACCCTCTCCCCTTCAGGAAGAAAGACCGGAAAAGAAGAACTATTCTTATCCCCAATCTATCTCCTGCCTTTTCCTTTCTGATGGGTCGACTATTAGAGAATAGAGGATATACGGTGAAGGTACTTCCTCTAGCGGATCAGTGGGCTATAGATTTAGGTAAACGGTATGTGCATAACGATATTTGTTTCCCCGCTCAGGTAAACATCGGAGAGATCCTCAGGGAGCTTAATAAAGGGCTCCTCCATCCTTCGGAGGTGGTTGTCGGACTAGCCAAGAACTGCGTAGCTTGCAGGGCAGGCCAGTATCCTGCCTTATGTCGGAAAGCCCTAGATGAGGCCGGTTATAAGGATGTCCCTATTCTTACCACCGCAATAGAGGATGCAAAACAAATGCACCCAGGATTCCGTCTACCCATCTCGATTAGGTATGCAATGGTTTGGGGCCTTCGTATGGTGGATGCCTTAGAAACTATGCTTCGGCGTGTCCGCCCCTACGAAAATCAGGTAGGGAAGGCTAACTCTCTATTTGAGCGTCATTTAGACCTTATTGTTGAGGGTCTTTTAAAAAACCCCAAGCAAGGTCTTAAGGCTTTGGCCGAGGCTGTGGAAGATTTCAACCACCTTCCTTTACAAAAGGTTCCTCGTAAGCCCCGGATAGGCGTAGTCGGAGAAATTCTATTAAACTACCATCCTGCTGCTAACTCTTATATTGAGAACTATTTAGAGCAACATGGAATGGAGGTAGTAATACCCGGCATGACTGATTTTTTTAGAAAAGGGAATATAGCAGGACGTAACATGGCATTTAGAGGTCTGCATCCTCATCCTTTTCTACTTTCTCTGAAGGTTGAAGGACTAGAAGCTCTGTTTTCCTATGTCCATGAACGGGTGGTGGGAACTACATCTCATTTTAGATATTGGGAGACTTCCTATTCAATTAAAGAAATCGCTCGGAATGTGCGCGGACTTATAGATCTTACCTACCAAATCGGTGAAGGCTGGTTAATGCCCGGAGAAATAATTCAGATGGCCAACGAGGGAATCGGTAGTTTTGTAATCGTGAATCCCTTTGGTTGTATGCCTAACCACATCACGGGCCGGGGAATGATTAAAACCTTAAAACAGCTTTTTCCCCATATTCATATTCTGTCCATTGACTTTGATCCGGATACAAGTACCGCCAATATTCAAAACCGTTTGCAAATGTTAATTCTTACTGCTCGGGAGCAAGCTCTCAAAGACCCCTACCCTCTGCAAACCTAAAAGCCTGTACCGATAATCCTATGATTGTAAGCGTCAGTCGGAGAACCGATATACCGGCGTTTTATTTTGATTGGTTCCTGCAAAAACTAAAGCAAGGATTCGTAGAAGTGCCAAACCCCTTCAATCCTAAAAAGGTTTCTGTAGTGTCCCTTGCTCCCTCTCAGGTAGAGGCCTTTGTTTTCTGGACTAAAGATCCTTCCAGCTTAGCTATACCGCAACCCCTTTTAGACCCGTACCCCTGGATTGCCCTCATAACGCTGACTCCCTACCCGAAAGAGTGGGAAAAAGCCTTTGCTCATAAAACCCACATACTGAAACAGTTTCAGCTCCTTTCCCACCGAGTCGGTAAAAATAGAATTGTCTGGCGGTACGATCCCATTATTCTAACTGAAGATGTATCTTTTCACTGGCATCGGCAAGCCTTTTCCCAACTTGCCAGAGAGCTTTCCGGGTACACAGACCGATGTATGGTAAGCTTTGTTACTTCCTATCGGAAAAACCGAAAGTTTCTAGAATCCCTTCATTGGAAAGATCCTCCCCCACCGGAAAAGATAGCTTTTATTGAAGAGTTGCGTTCCTTAGCTAAGGTGCAAGGGATAGAGGTCCGTACCTGTGCTGATCCGCATTCTCCCTGGCCGGGCGCTTGTATTGATGGAGAAAGGATAGAGAGAATTACCGGTAAAAACCTAAATCTTGTCAAGGATCCGTATCAGAGAGAGGCTTGTCTCTGCAGGAAAAGTGTAGATATTGGGCAGTACCACACCTGCAAAGGCGGCTGCTTGTACTGTTACGCAGGCAGTCGAACTGATTCCTCTTACCGCTACCCATAGTTTTTTCACTCCCCCTATCATTTTAAACCGCCTATCCAACAGCGCCGCTCCTAAGCAAGAGCTCACGTATGCGGAGAGAGGAATGGATGCGGTTGAATTAATACAGCCGCCTTAAATCCACCTCGTTAGGCACAGGTTTCCCCAAAAGGTAGGCTTCCAAATTAGACAGCGTAACCTTCATGTTTTCCTGAATCGCTTTGGGAGTAAACCCTCCTACATGGGGAGAAAGCACCACATTGGGTAATTCCTGAAAAGGGAATCTAGAAGGCATGTGAGAAGCTTCCCCTTTAGAGGGATAAGAGTACCAGGTATCTATACCTGCAGCCTTAAGAACACCTTCTTTAAGGGCAACATAGAGGGCTTCCTCGTCTATTACCTCTCCTCTTCCCACATTAATCAGGATCTTGTCCTTTAACAGGAATAGTTCCTTCTTACCTAACAGTCCCCGGGTTTCTTCTGTTAAGGGTAAGGTAGAAATAACTACATCTGCCGGTTTAACGGCCTCTGCAAAGTCATACCGTATTTCGTCGAAGTCTAAAAGCTTTTCGGCTACTCGCCTTTTTTTATATCCTATTACCTTGCAGTCAAAAAGTTTTACATACCGGGCTATCCAGGTGGCAATAGCCCCGGTACCTAGCAGGGTTATGGTGTACCCTACAATCGAATCCCAAGTATCCTTTAAACCTTTGCCGACCCAACCGTGCCATACCCCTTTGGCTAAGTCGTTATGGTACTCTAAAACTTTCCCCGTACAGCAAAGAAGAAGCGATAGAGTTCGTTCTGCCACATAGCGGGCATTTCCATGAGAGTTAAATACCCTAACTCTCCGTTGAATAAATAAATCTGCCGGAAGATGATCTACACCGACAAAGGGAACAAACACAGCCTGAACTGCAGTAGCTTGCTCATACACTCCTTTAGGCTCTATCCCGCCTACAAGAATATCAAAAGTATGGATTTCTTTTAGGGCACTTTCCCTATCGGTAACAAACTCATATTGAGGAAATTGCCGGATCAGGGGTTCTGTCTGCTCTTTCCAGTAGCGGTTAAACGGGTAGGTAAACCCAATTCGCATATTTACACCTCATGTTTCGTTACACTATACTCTGCGCTCTTCTACCATACCATAAGTTTCTCAGTTATGGTATGGTTTTAAGCATGAAATTTACTCAACTTCCTGTATACGCCCATAAAAGCAGAATATTAAAAGCCTTAGCGGAACATCCAGTAATCGTAGTGGAAAGCCCGACAGGTTCCGGCAAAACCACCCAACTACCTATAATTCTTTACGAAGCCGGTTATGCAGAAAAAGGGATGATCGGAGTTACCCAGCCTAGAAGAATCGCTACCCTATCCGTAAGCGACTTCATTGCCCGCCAGCTTAATACCACGGTCCCCGGGTTAGTAGGATACAAGATGCGTTTTGAAAATAAAACTACGGCTAGCACCCGGATAAAAATTATGACCGATGGGATTCTCCTTCAGGAAATAAAAGGAGATTACACGTTATCGGAATACTCGGTAATTATCGTAGATGAAGCCCATGAGCGAAGCTTAAATATAGATTTTGTGCTGGGTCTTTTAAAACGGGTGTTAGAACTGCGACCCAATTTTAAAGTAATAATATCCTCTGCCACGATAAATGCAGAGGTATTCTCTAATTATTTTAACGATTGTCCTATTGTCCGCATTGATACACCTATGTACCCCGTTACCGTTATTTATGATCCCCCAGATCCAGAACAGGGAGAGGAAGGTTTACTCGCCAAAATTGAATCGATTGTAGAGAGATGTGTACGGGAAAAACGGAAAGGGGATATCTTGGTGTTTTTATCAGGAGAACAGCAGATAAAAGATTGCATTACCCTTCTCCTGTCTCAACCTTACCGGAAAAAACTCCATATCCTTCCTCTTTATGCTCGGCTTAGTAAGGAAGAACAGGAACTAGTCTTCTATCCAGCTCCTAGAGGAAAAACAAAAGTGATAGTAGCCACTAATATCGCCGAAACTTCGGTAACTATCGATGGGATCACTACGGTTATTGATTCTGGACTGGCAAAAATTAATTATTACAATCCTCGCACCTTCACAAGTAGCCTCGTAGAAGGTCCCATTTCCAAAGCCTCCTGTAATCAGCGTAAAGGTCGCGCAGGTAGAACCCAACCGGGGACCTGTTACCGGTTATACACCAAAGAAGATTTTGAAACCCGACCCCTGTTTACTTTAGAAGAAATCCTTCGAACCGACCTTTCTGAGGTAGTCCTCCGGATGGCCGAACTAGGTATCCAGGATTTTGAGTCTTTTGATTTTATCTCTCCTCCGCCGAAACAAGGAATTATTAGCGCCATTGAAACCCTGTTCCTCCTAGACGCGTTGAATCCGGATCTAACATTATCAAAGATCGGTAGCCTGATGGCTCAGTTTCCCCTTATTCCCCGTCATGCCCGGATGATTGTCGAGTCTATTCTTCGGTACCCGGAGGTGATAGAGGAAGTACTTGTTGCGGCTAGCTTCCTTACGGGCAACTCCCCCTTTCTCTTGCCCCAGGGGGAGGAAACAGCGGCTAGGGCTGCCCATCATACATTTCGGGATTCGGGAGGAGATTTTATTTCCTATTTAAAGATTTTTCGCTTGTACGAACAAACAGAAAACAAAGAGGCCTTCTGCAGCCGGTATTATTTAGATGCCCGGGTTATGTCCGAGATTCGTAATGTGAAAGAACAGCTTGCCCTGATTGTAAGTGAAATGGGCATTCCTGTATCTGCCGGGGGATCCGTAAAAAATTACCTCTGCGCCGTATCTAAAGGGCTGATTCAATTTGTCTGTGTACGGGATAGTAAAGAAGGATACCGAAGCCTTACTGCAGAACGGATATTGATTCATCCAAGTTCAGGAATGTACCGGGAAACACCCAGATACATAGTAGCCGGAGAAGTGGTACGGACTTCTCGTCTGTATGCTCGATCCGTGTCCCCATTAGAAAAAGGCTGGTTAGGGGAGATTTCCCCTTTGCTAGAAGCAGGTTTAATCCCTCTAAAAGAAAAAGAGAAGGTAAAAGATAGAGAAATTCGGGAAAAAGAAAAAGCCAGAAAGGATACTACCTGGCAAATCAACCTTGGGAAAAAGATCTTTGAACTGAAACCTTTTAAAGGGAAGAAGAAAATTGCCCTCTTTCCCTGGGAAGATCTGCGAGAGCTAGCCCGTAATGAAAGTCTATCCGTCCCCCCCCCTTACCAGAATATCCGGGGTAAAATTATTTTTGAAGGCCTAGACCTAGCCGTGGGCGAACGATTTTCTAATCTTTTAAAAATTGCTCGATTTATCGATGCCCATTTGCCCAAATGGGATGGGTCGGTTCCCCAGAAGACCTACCGGACCCCGGAGGACTTACCCAAACTTGTAGACTCTCTAGAACATCTTTTACGGGTTAGCAAAGTAAAAAAAGGTGGGAAACGATTCGGCTTCTTGAGTTTGCATACCGACCACGAGGGTACCTATTGGTACAAACCTTCTTTTAATTTTTTCACGGCCCTAGAAACTAGTTTGGACAGCTTAGAAACCCTCATCGATGAACTTTCCGAAATTGAGAGCTTTAGAATAGAGCAGAAAACTTCAGAGTTTATAACTTCAATAAACCGGGCTTATCGTACTCTTTCTTCTATATTGGAATAATTAAATTGGAATAACTAAATATGGTTATCAGTAAGAAAGTTTATTGTAAAACCTTTGTCTAGATGATCCCTATTTGTATTATTTCTTTT
>JBDNDI010000100.1:0-8112 GCA_046719195.1 Spirochaetales bacterium
AGTGGGACCTAGTTTCATTACGGACCGCGCAGCTACAATTCTAAGCTGTTTTTCTGCAGTACGTTGCGAGTTGCCCTGCTTCCAAGTCAGATAAAAATCTGCTAATAATTCCGGAAATACATTTGCCAGTCCAGCAATAACCCCTACAGCTCCTGCATCTAGGGCTGGCTGGGCTATAGCCTCGGTTCCTACGATAAATTGGAAACCCGGTTTTTTCACTTTGTTCATATAGAGGTAGAGATTCACTAGATCAAAGGCGGAATCTTTAACTCCAGCTAACCCCTCTTCGGCGAGCTGCCTAAGGGTTTCGGGAGTTATAGGGTTACCCGAAACCTCAGGATTATTGTAGAGGAATACCGGAATTTTAACCGCCCGGATCAAAGCCCGATAATGTTCTAGCAATACTTCCTGCGAGTACCTATAATAATACGGAGGAATTGCGCCCACTGCATCTGCCCCTACGGATTCGGCATGCTTTGCCAATTCTACCGCTTCTTCGGTACTAGCGGCCCCCACGTGTACTATTACAAAATTATTCCCTTTTTCCTTAACCATGATTTCTGCCACTTTTTTTCTGTCGGTTGTAGACATTAAGGGACCCGATCCATAGGTTCCACAGGGATAGTAACCCTGCACATGGGGGGAAAGAAACTGTACAATTTCTTTCTGCCGGGCAGGATCAAACTTTCCGTTTTTATCAAAACAGGTAATAATGGGCGGAATTATCCCATGAAATTCTTTTATCATATGTATAGCCTCCTCCAATGAATGTTTTAAGCATACCACTGTATCCGTCTTTTAGCAAGAATAAAAAAAAAATTTTTTTATTGACGAATAGCAATTTTCAGGTTAAAGTACTTCTAAAGAGTTAAAGCAAATCTATATAAGGAGAAACGGTATGAAAAAATCAATTCTTTTCTTGCTAGTAGGTTTATGGGTGGTGGGTATGGTTTTTGCCGGCGGTGCAAAAGAGGCTAAATTCCCTACCAAACCCATAACCATTATTTGTCCCTGGGCTGCAGGGGGTGGAACGGACCGTACTGCTAGGTTTATTGCAGAGCAACTTTCCAAAAAGCTCGGCGTTCCTGTAAATGTAGTAAATAAAACCGGTGGATCTGGTGCAGTGGGACATGGAGAAGGGGCAGCAGCCGCTCCCGATGGGTATACCATCACCAATCTTACCTTTGAGATCAATGTTCTGAAATACTTAGGCTACGCGGATCTTACCCCGGAGAACTTTATTCCCCTTATTCAGTTTAACGAAGATGCCGCAGCCCTTATTGTAAGTGCCAAAGCCCCCTATAAAAGTGCTAAGGAACTTTTAGATGATGTAAAAGCCAAACCCGAAGGAACTTTCAAATTTTCGGGTAGCACCATTGCCTCTGCTTGGGACCTTCCCCGCATTCAAATGTTGATGGCCTATGGCATTGATCCTCAACGGGTAAAATACATTCCCACCCAGGGTGCCGCTCCGGCCATTACTGAATTGCTAGGTGGTCATGTAGATGTGTTAACCTGTAGCTACCCGGAAGCAGCGGGTCAGATTGCAGCTGGTGCTCTAAAAGCGCTAGCCATTATGGCAGATGAACGGAATCCTAACTTCTCCGACGTTCCTACACTGAAAGAACAAGGTATTAATGTATCGGGAGGAACCTGGAGAGGGTTTGGAGTACCTTTAAAAACTCCGGAAAATGCAGTGAATGTGCTTCGCCAGGCTCTAAAGGAGATTACCGAAACCGCTGAGTTTAAAGATTTTATGAACAAAGCCGGATTCGGAATAAAAGTTCGCGTAGGCCAGGAATTTGGAAATTTCATGATCAACCAGTATAAAGCCCTGCGGGAAGTTATGGAAAAAGCCGGGTATTTAAAGAAATAAGCCGACCCGGATAGCACTATTCTATTAAGTCATGGTACAATAAATCAAACTAAAAGCCCCGGTTTATAGCCGGGGTTTTCCATTAGATAGGGAGTGAAGGAATGCCAAGAGCTTCTATACGCCTGAACCAGGAGATCCTGATAGGGATAATCTGTTTAACTGTATCGGTGGTTATCTTAAGCATTACCCCTAGCTTTCCCCAAGGGAAAGCTAATATCGGACTTACCGGACCTGCCTTTTTCCCCGATCTGTTGGCAATAGTATTTATAGGCTGTGGTTTGTATCAGATCGTTCATGGTATTATTAAAAAGAAAGAGTATCCTCCCCTTACTTTTAGTAGCCTGAAACATCTTTTCGACAAAAAAGAAACCCGAACGGCCTATTTTGTCATCCTTTTGGTTGTGGGTTTTATTTTTCTTTTAGATTGGCTTGGCTTTCTTTTAACCACAAGCATTTTTCTTCTTCTATTTATGGGACGATTGGGAGTGCCGAAGCTTCAAAATCTGCTTTACACCTTTATTTTTACCCTTACTATTTATTTACTATTCGGTTATCTATTTACCATTAGTTTACCTTCGGGAATCCTAGCATACTTAGGACTATAAATATGGAAGCTATATTGAGTGTTTTACAACTTCAAATCTTAATACCCTGGCTCCTTGCCATGGTGTTAGGCATTTTCGTAGGGGCTATGCCCGGTTTAACCGCTACCATGGCTGTAGCGCTTATCGTTCCTCTAACCTTCCATACCCCCCCTATTGTGGGATTAGCCATGATTCTAGGGGTAAGTTTCACGGCCATCTTTGCAGGAGATATCCCTGCTACCTTTCTTCGAGTACCTGGCACACCTGCATCGGGTGCTGCGGTGCTAGATGGGTATGAAATGAACAAACAAGGTAAAGGCCCCCTTGCTATTGCTCTGGATCTAACCTGCAGCACTTTGGGAGGCCTTATCGGTGTTTTAATCCTTATTACTATCTCTCCCATCCTTGCCTCATTTGCCTTAAAGTTCACTCATTTCGAATACTTCTGGCTTTCCTTGCTTGGCCTTTCTATGAGCGCAGTTATTACCAAAGGCTCTACCATGAAAGGTCTTATCTCCATGACTGGTGGCTTAATTCTTTCTACAATTGGTTTAGACATTTCCACTGGTTACCCCCGTTTCACCTTCGGGAACATGTACCTGATGGGTGGTATAAACTTTATACCGGTTATGATCGGTTTGTTCGGTATTTCCGAAGTTTTACGCTCTATTTCGGTAACCTCCCATGAACAACTCGGAGATGCTGCGATAGTTAATAATGTAAAAGCCGATTTCCGCTCTATTGGCTCCCTTTTAGGTCGAAACAAGCGTCTCATTCTTCAGTCTTCGGTTATCGGTACCCTTATTGGTGCCCTTCCCGGAGCAGGGGCCGACATTGCTGCTTGGGTTTCCTATGGCATGGCAAAGAAAACTTCCAAACAAGCAGATAAGTTCGGTACCGGTTCCGTAGAAGGAGTTATTGCTCCCACTACGGCGAACAATGCTGCGTTAGGAGGCACCTGGATCCCAGCTCTAGTGTTTGGTATCCCCGGAGACTCTATAACTGCCATTGTGTTGGGGGCTATGATGATGTATGGACTGAAGCCTGGCCCCCTGGTTTTTCAGGGAAGCAGAGCGTTGGTGAACCAGATTTTTACCGTGGCTGTTGTCTCTCAATTTTTTCTACTCATATTAGGGTACTTCGGAATTCGTGCCTTTACCTGGTTCTTTAAGTTTCCCCGGAATGTGGTACTAGCGGGAATATCTATTTTTTCTATTATTGGTGCCTATGCCCTTCGGAGCAGTGTCTTTGATGTAGGGTTGGTGTTGGTGTTTGGGTTGCTAGGGTATCTGATGGAAAAGGTTACCATACCTCTACCTCCATTTATCCTCGGGCTTATTCTAGGACCTATGATAGAAGAGAATTTGCGTATAGGGTTGGTAAAAACCAGTGGCGATTTTATGCCTTTCTTCAGCCGACCCATATCGGCCTTCTTTGCCGCTCTACTTTTGTTAATTTTCCTTTATGAGCCGGTAAAACTTTTCTTAACACGAAAAAAATGAATCGCTCCATCGATATCCTTTCCTATGGAGAACCCTTAGTAGGCTTTTACCCTCATTTTTGTAATAATAAGGGGGATGTCGAAAAACCAGAACGCGACAAGCCAGGAGACAATCGGATAGGGGACGGAGCCTTTAAATCCCCACAGGAAGAGCCGAAGAGAAAAGTGTTGGAGTCTAACCACTCCTTTGCGACATTGCTACCCCCGGCTTGGCAGGCTACCTGGGGTGGAGATACTTCCAACCTAGCTTTAGCCTCCTCCAAATTAGGCCTACGGGTTTCCTACCTTACCCGGATAGGGAAAGATTTGTTTGGCGAGGGGTTCCTCTCCTTATGGCAAACCCATCAGATAGGGACAGAATGGGTGCAAATAGATCCAGAGCATCCTACAGGTCTGTACTTTGCCTCTTTCCTAGGTAAAACCCACTCCCTTACCTACTATCGAAAAGATTCAGCAGCCTGCCACATAAAAGCATCCGAGTTCCCTGTTTCCGTTTTAGATTCGGTGCGGATTTTTCACCTAAGCGGTATCAGCCTTAGTATAAGTCCGATAGCCCGAGATTTTGGTGTATTTTTGATGATGGAAGCAAAAAAACGGGGGGTAGTTGTATCCTTCGATGTAAACTATCGCTCGCCCCTACTGAGACCCGAAGAAGCAAAACGATTTTTTCCCCCTCTTATCCGCAATTATGTGGACATTGTTTCCTTTACGCAGGAAGAAGTAGAAATTCTCGGAGGGTTGGACAGCCAGGATAAAGAGCAAAGGGGTGTTGGAAACCTAGCTGAACGGTTTCCGGGGCCTTCCTACCACTTGTTAAAGCGAGGTTCAGAAGGGGCCTTTCTTTGGGGGCCCGAAGGATCCTGCGACCTACCTGCTTACCCTGTTCAAGTGGTAGATACCGTAGGTGCGGGAGATGCTTTTCTAGCCGGCTTTCTCTATGCCTACCTCCGTGGGCTTCCCCTCGCGCAAGCGGGAAAATTTGCCTCAGCTGTAGCTGCCTTAGTGTGTACGGGAATGGGACCTCTAGAAAAACAACCTACCCTAGCAGAGGTACAAGATTTTTTAGCAGCCAGGAACCCTCAGGATACCTAAGAATATGTACTTTGGGGAACAATTGGCCTTCATAAAATCAGAATACAAGTAATAGGAGAAACTGCCTTTTTAATCTAATTTATGCACTTGTACCAGTCCTTTTTGGCTTTCTTCTTTGAACGTCCCTTCCACTTCTTTCACTAACGCCTCTTCTTTAGTAAAGAAAAAGATTTGCCAGCCCTGCTTTTTATAAAATTCTTTTAGCAGAGAAAGGGCATTGGTGCATCGGTTCTTATCTAAGGTTAGAAACGGTTCATCCAAGACAAGGATACCCGGTTCAGATCCGGCCAAGGCTCTTCGAGCCAGGGTAAGACGTGCAGCCAGGTAAAAGGCATCCCGGGTACCTGAAGAAAGTGCTTCCCCATCCCCTTTACGGATCTCCCCTCCTGCATCAGAAACCCCTACATCTTTAAAGGTAAGGGCAGACATTTGTATAGGGGAAGGCCGGGCAGTAATTCGACTGAAATCTCGGCTTATTTCCTCGGAAAGCTCCTGAATTAAAATGCTTGTATCTTCTCCAATTTCCTCATAGATTTGTTGGGCAATCTTTGCACCTTCTATTTCCTGTTTTTTGGCCATCTTCAAATTTTGCAAATGAACGCCTTGTTTTTGCAGTAATAACAGCTTCTGGGGGATCCCTTGCGTTCGTACAGAAATTTCTCCCTGCTTTCGATTAAGGGTAGTTAAAATCCTCTGTTCTTCTTTTTCCAGGATAGCCAGTCTTTCTTTCCTTTCTCTAAACTGGTTTTCGAGAAGTTTAACCTCTGCTACGGTAACAGCTTTTTCTTTTATTTGATCCGATAACCGCTCCAATTCTGCTTTTAAAAATCCTTTTAGGGCTAAGAAATCTGACTGTCCATACTGTTTGCATGCCTCTTCTAAATCCTTAGAGAGCTGATGATAGAGGTTTTGTCTTTGCTTCAGTTTTTCTAATAGCTGGACATACTGGGTTAACTCCCGCACACCCAACCGTGACAGGTTTTGGTCTAATTCTCGTTTAAGAGTTTGGTATTGGGTATCTAGCCGAATACTCTCCTGTTGAATCTCGGAAAGGCGCCTATTCTCTGTGGATAGATTTTCCTGGAAACGTTCAAACTGATCTTTCAGAATTCGATATCGCTCTTCCCTTCGTTGAATAGAAAGAAGTAAATTTTCCCAGTTTTCGGAATGTAAATTTTCACCGGTTTCCTCTTTCCATTCCTTGCAAGCTCTTGTAACCGCAGATTGAAACAGAGCTTCATCTAATTGATTTTTTTTACGTAGTCCAAGCCCAAATAGGAGGAGTCCCACCGATGAACCTATAATAAAAGGCAAGTAAGGAGTGTCTCTAAACCAGCCTAGGGCTAGGATAATACCCGATAGAAAGGCGATTCCCCCTAACAATCCCCAAATAGGGTGAAAGGTAATTTTAGGCCTTTCAAACAATGTCCTATTTTGTACTTTATCTTTAAGAAGGCTTCCCAGATCTCTACTTCGGGTTAGGCGCCGAAGCTCTTTTTCTAGGTTCTCTCCTTCTCGCTGTCGTTCCAGATGCAATCGATACCCTTCTTCCTGTTTAATCCGGATTTGGTCGAGATCCCTTTCCAGCTGTCGAAGGTTGAGCTCTTTTTGTTGTAAGGTCCGATACTCTTCTTCCGTGTAGAGTTTTTCTTTATGGAGCTCTTCCTCTAAAGCTTTGTACGTATCTAACTTCTGGTATATTTCCCTTAGTTGTTGTAAATGGGCTTGCTTCTTCTGCTGATCCAAATGGTATTCTAAACGTCGGAGGTCTTCCCTTTCCCGGGTGAGATTTACTTGAATTTGTTTTAGCTCTTCCTCTAGACGGGATGCTTCTTCCGCTTCATGTTGAACCGATTCTGCTTCTTTCTGTAATTTCTCTATCTCTTTTTGAATTTGCACAAGCTGGGTTTCCAATTCAATTTCTTCGGATAGCAAGGTACCTTTTGCTTTACTTGTGATTTTGTATTTAATCCGATTCGCAACCTCCTGGGGATCTATCCCTCCGCTGAAGAGCTGGGCCTTTATGGTAGTAAGCCAGTTAGAATCGCCCTCCACCCGAAGGTCCCCTGAGCGGACGGCAAATAAGTTTAGAAAATCGGCAGGGGCAAATTGTACCGAAGGTCCAACGAACTTTACTTCTATCGGCGGATACTCACCGTATCGTTCGCGTAGCCTTTTGGCAGCCCCTATGCTGCCTTTAGGTTTACAAAGCCCTGCAAACAGGGCATCAAAAAGCGTGGTCTTGCCTGATTCGTTCGCGCCATAAAACACGGTTATGGGTTTACAGAAGAATTCGCGATTTTTAAACTTGCCGAACTTATCAATAATGATACGTTCGATCACTTTTTACTCCCTAATAATTCCTGTAAGGTCTGTAACCCCACCGCACGGGCATACCGTAGAATACTTTTTCCCTCTTCTTCTGATTTGTCAAATCGGGCTTGCCAGGCCTTTAGAAATTGCTGGGCTAGCGGGTGATCTACTAACCCCTCTACCTTATGCAAGTTTTTCGTATTAACGGTTACCCTGCGGCACTGGGACTGTAAGGTTTTTTGTATTTTCTCTAGTGCCTGAACTACCCGATTTTCATCTTCTACTACCCCATTGGGTTCTAGCTGCACCCAATCATAGATAGATACATTAGAGGAAAGTACTGGCTTCTCGAAGTTTCCTTCCAAAGAAACATCTATCGCTTGCCGAATAAAGGAACCTGCCTTCTGTACCATTTTAGGGGTATAAGAGAGGTTTTGGGAAAAATGTACAATATACACGTTTCGCGGCCCTTCTTCACCTTCCCGCCATACCCGGGCAGATCCTGGGTATATAACAGGGGTTTGACCCACTTTCATTTCTAGAGATTTATGAATGTGCCCCAATGCTGCATAATCGATTTGATACTTGGTAAATAAAGCAGGATCTAAAACTCCTACGGACTCTTCCTCTTCCTCTTCTTGGATTCCCTGGAAAACCACACCTGGTACAATCCCATGGAAACAGAGTATTCGGTACTTAGTAGCCTTCTCGGGGATTATGGTTTGCTCTAAGGCTGGATAATCTAC
>JBDNDI010000101.1:0-8076 GCA_046719195.1 Spirochaetales bacterium
GGCGGCAGAAAATCTGCACGAACAGATTCTCGGTCTAACTGAAAATAATCGGCTATCTGCGAAAGTGCAGTATCCCGTTTAATCTCGGATACCATACTTTCAATATACGGAAACACTTCGGTTACTTTCAACTGATTTTCCTGTGGTGAAAGTGTACGCAACAAAAATTCCAGTATAGATATAGGATATTTTACAATTTTTTGCAACTCATCCTTTTTGCCCTGCTGGATAAATTCTGCAGGATCTTTAAAGGGATAATTCCCCGTATCCACCCCTAACACTTCCAATTCCTGCTGTTCACACAGTATCGAAGCCCTTTTTAGAGCCTGCAGCCCTGCTGGATCTGAATCAAAAAACAAAATAACCTTTTCGGCAAATCTTCGGATTAACCGAACTTGGGACAGGGTAAGGGAAGTACCCAAAGGAGCAACAGCTGTGTCGATTCCCGCCTGGTGTAAGGCCAAAACATCCATGTACCCTTCGGCCAACACAGCAGTTTGGGATTTACGAAGGGACTCTCGAGCTTGATAAAAGCCATACAAGGTTTCCCCTTTTTTAAACAAAGCAGATTCGGCAGAGTTTAAATATTTGGGACCCTCGCCTTTCAGAATCCTACCTCCAAAGGCCACGACATCTCCGTTTAGAGAAAAAATCGGAAACATAAGACGATCGACAAAAAAAGAACGTTCAGGATTGCGAGGAGAAAATAATCCGGATTGAACCAAAAAGGGGGCAGAAAAGCTTTTCTTTTCTAAAAACTGCCTTAACCAGTAAGGATCCGAAGGCGCATACCCTAACTGAAACTTTTCTATTATGGCATTTTCTATACCTCGCTGCTCTAAGTATTGCCTTGCCTCTTTACCTAATTCAGATTTCATCAAAAGATAATGAAAGGCTCCGGCTACTTTGTTTAACAGTTGTAAAAGGGCATCTTGCTTTTTCCCCTGTGATAGGGAAGATTCATCTAGCGAATCGATGGATATGCCGACTTTTTCGCCTAGTATCTTTAACGCCTCAGGGAAACTAATATGTTCTATCTCCATAAAGAATTGGAACAGATTTCCCCCTTTGCCGCAACCAAAACAATAGAACAGTTTTTTATCGGGTTGCACATAAAAAGAAGGAGTTTTTTCCTGGTGAAAGGGACAGAGGCCCCGATACCGATCTCCCAATTTATGAAGGGTGGTGTATTTTCCTACCAGTTCTAAAAAATCGATCTTCTCAGATATCTGACGAATAACAGAATCAGGTATACCCATGAATCAACTACCCGATTGAATACGTTTTAGGTATACTACTTTTGCTTGATTATGTTCCTGTAAGGTTCTAGAGAAGAAATGCCTTCCTGCATTAGGATCTTTCAGTACAAAATATCGGAAATCTGTGTCAGCAGGGAAAAAAGCTGCCCGCAAAGCTACGGTTCCCGGATTACCGATGGGCCCTGGAGGTAAGCCCTGTCTTTTATATGTATTATAGGGACTATCCACCTCGAGGTCCTGATAGGTTAAAAACTCTGGATGGGGTCTTCCTAACTCTTGGGTTAAAACATATTCCACCGTAGCGCAGGAGCCCAGAGGCATACGGATTTTAAGACGATTGTAGAATACTGAAGCAATAAGAGGTGCTTCTTCCGGATCTCTGTACTCTCGTTCAATAATGGAAGCTAAGATAACTTTTTCGTACAACTCTTTTCCCTTCGGAAGCTCTCCCTCTGGCAGAAGAGAAGAAGTTTTTCGGAAAAAAGTCTCCACCATGGTTTGAACAACTTTACTAGCTGGGTAGTCTTTAGGAAAATGATAGGTTTCTGGAAAAAGGAACCCTTCAAGATGGGGAGCGGGTATTCCAAAGCGGGATAGAAGTTCTTCATTTTGGGTAGCTGAAAGGAACTCCGTTTCTGGGGTAATTCCCAAGGCTTCTAGCTGTTTAGCCATTCGAGTCCGGGTCCACCCTTCGGGTATTGTTACCCGAAACAAAATCTGCATTCCTTTTACTAAAAGATCGTGTATCTCGAGAGCAGTTTTTCCAAACGGAAGGCTATAGTAGCCTGCCTGATATCGGGATTCTGTCCCTTTCCACTTACTTATCCAGATAAGAAACTCCTTAGACCGGATGAACCCTTCCCGTTCTAATCGTTCAGCAATGGAATAAACGGATTCTCCGCGAAAGATGGTGAATTCTTGCTCTTGCCCGGAAAGGGTCGTAGGGGGAGAGTTCAGGTGGTACATCACCAGAACTCCTCCCATTCCTAAACTAATACATAAGGCAAGACTTCCTAAAACTACCCGAAATATCTTGCGCATGCTCTTACCGAATTAAAATGAACTCTACCCTTCGATTTTTCCAACTATTTTCCCTATCGCTAGAAGGAAAGAGCATCTCGGTTCCTCCTTTACCTTCTACTTCAAATCGACGGGCACTTAATCCTCGTTGTACCAACGCCTGACGAACAGATTCGGCTCGGGCTAGAGATAAGGGCTGTAGTTCTTCAATTTCTTCTTTTAAAGTTCCGGAGATATTGTTCGCATGCCCTTCAATTCGAACCTGATACATACTATATTTAGTCAGTACTTCGACTAGTCGGTTAAGCACAGCAGCGTTCTTTCTGCCCTGTTCTGATTCGTCGAGAATGAGTAAAGGACTATTTGGTGCAAAGGTAATACTGGAGATTTGAATTCTTAATCTGTCCCCATCCCTTATCACTAAAATGTCAACCGGAATAATTCCTCGGGTTTGGTTGGTATTTCCATATATATCTCTTGCCTGATATACATACTTGTAATCTTCAGCAGATATTACGAGTTCCCCTTTATCCGAATATCCGTCCCAGATAATTCTTGAAGGAGGCTGCCCATTTCCCCGGAAGCTACGGAATAACACATCGTTCCTGTCGTAGATGAGGAAAGACCAATTTTCAATGGAACTCGCATCTATTGCTTCAGGAAAGATATATAACTCATCCGCTAATCCATCGTTATCGGGGGAGAACGGAAGAGGTTCAAGCCGAACCCGCAAAACCGGACCAGATATATCTAGGGTAAAGGTGCTTGAACGAGACAAAGGCCGGTTTCCCTTTAGATACACCGCTTCAAATACGGCTGTATAGGTGCCTTCTACAATCCTTCCGTCGTCTCCCCGACCGTTCCATTCTATCCGGAAGGGGCTGCGAATTTCCTTACCCCTGTATACTTTCCGAACGGTGTTAGTTTGATCCACTAAAGAGAGACTCCACTGTTCTATGCCATCGGTGATATTCAAAAATACATTAATTTCGATCGTATCTCTGAATCCATCTCCATTGGGGGAGAAACCGGGAGCGCTAACCGTAACAAAGGCAGAAACACGACGATTATCTACCTGCAAGGAGGGTATTACCACCCGGGTACGGTTTCCGGCTAAATCTTCTGCTCGGACAAGGTAACGATACCTACCATCCGGTACAATATTTCCTGCCTGGTCTTTTCCGTCCCATGCAAAAGATTCTGCTTTTCCTTGCCAAGTGAAGGTCCGCATCACCACCCCTAGGTCATTTTCAATAATTCCTTCCCAGTGTTCTTCGTGGGATGATTCCTGACGGATCGGTACCGTATCTTTATATCCATCTCCATCGGGTGAGAAGAGGAAATGGGCAGGGGTAACGGTAATAGAGGGAGGAAGGGTGTCCACTATAATGGAGCTCACGCGGGATACTTCCCTATTTCCATTTTCATATTGAACCACTAGTTCTGCGGAATATTTTCCATCGGGGACACGGTTTCCTTGCTGGTCTAATCCGTCCCAAACATACTGGGAATCGATTCTGCCTCTTCCCCGGAAGGTTCGTACAACAACACCTGTCTCGGATTGAATCGTTAAGGTATACTGTTCTATTCCCGTAGGTACTGCTACCGTAGGTCGTAGTCTGAGAACATCTTTAACTCCATCACCGTTGGGAGAGAAGGCAGGTAGATCTGCGCTGAGTATTACCGGTGTTTCCTCTGTATTGATAGTAAACTCAATTCGGTTGGAAGTTCCCCGGTTGCCTGCTCTATCCTCACTCTCTAATTGGAAGGTGTATACCCCATCGGGAGTTAAAGTACCACTGTCGTTAATGCCATTCCATACAATTCTATCGGGCGTCCTTCCTACCCATCGATACGACCGAATAATCTTACCCTCCTTATCCCGGATAAACCCTTCCCACACATCTTCGATAGAAGCATCGATGTAAAACTCAATTTCGTCCCGGTTCCCATCTCCATCTGGAGAAAACACAGAAAGGTTAGCTCTAAGTCGGGCAGTAGGGGGGGTAAGATCTACGATAAAGGGAGGGGAGGAAGCTTCGGGCCTATTTCCATTTCTATAGATTACCCGAAGCCGAGCCTGATAGTTGCCCTCGGGTAGGACGGTTCCTGCCTCCATTCGGCCATCAAACTCTATGGGGAGAGGAGCGTTCCGAACGCCACTGAATCGGCGAACCGTTCTGCCCTCTGCATCCAATACAGATACCTCCCAGGATTCAATACCTGCGGTAATGGGGATTAAGGGAGTAAAAAGTATTGTGTCTTTTCTTCCGTCTCCATTAGGAGAAAAGGTTCCTGTGTTGATGTTGAGAGATATAGGAGTAGCTTCGGTATTGATGAAAATATTGTCGAAACCCGCAATAGTCGAATTTCCCGCCCTGTCGGTGCTACGGATACGGTAGGAATAAATGCCATCCGGTACTAGGTTCCCTTCATTATTTTTTCCGTCCCATTCAAATGTAGGGGGAGCATTATTTTTCCACGAAAAAGATCGGACTACTTTTCCGGTTTCATCTAAAAATTCTGCTTCCCAAAGTTCTTCTACCGATCCCGACTGGACAATCCGTAGCGTATCTTTGCTCCCATCATCGTTAGGAGAAAACTCTAGGTCTGCTCCGCGCGGAATTTGCAGGGTTATCTGAGGCGGGGTTGAATCTAAGTGGATAGTGTACCAGGGAGACTGGGCAAGATTTCCATTATCGTCCTTTGCCTCCATGCGGAACCGGTAGGTTCCATCCGGCAGTTTTCTTCCTCCATTCCCTAAACCATCCCACTGAAATACCTCGGGCACGTTAATCCCACTTTTCACATATAGTAACCGATCCATTATACCTTTAAAATCTTGATTTTCCGGTCGATTCTCTTTATTTTCAATAACTCGAACAACCTGCCCTGCTTGATCTTCTACCAAAAAACGGTATTCCGTTACAAACCGCTCATCCCTTATCCGCAAAGGGAACTCTAGATAATCCTGTATTCCATCTAAATTGGGAGAAATATAGATAGGTTCAGGATACACAAGGGATATGTTAGGAGGTGTCGTGTCCACCACTCCCAATTGAGCATTTACGCCTCCTCCAAAAGCCCAGATTCCCGAGTGTAAGGGAGCAGCAGCAGCGGTAAAAGTGACATCGCTCCGGTTCCAGCCTCGTTTTTCCAAGGCTTCTTGTTTAATGTCCGTACGAAACACCGCAGATATACCAAAGGAGGGAATTAGACTTCTATCGGCTAGACCATCCCGGAATCGCTGTGCTATATCGAAATGCAGCCCAGAACGGAGATGTACCCGCTCGGCAAATTCGATGTCCCCACCAATCGAAAGACGAAGGTTCTGAAAGGCGGGAAAAGCAAGGGAGCCATCCAAACCGATTCGAATATTGTTTGCTTCATAAGCAGTAAAGGCAGCACCTACCCTAGGGGTGAAAGGGGATGGGAAAGAAGTCCGGTTATCTATCGGATCGTACCATTTTCCAATATTTAATAAGGATACACCCCATCGGAAGTCGGTAAGTCCGTAAAAATTATTAGGAGTATGAATAAATCCGAGATCTAGGGCTAAACCTAGATCGAAAGAATCTTTAGACCCTAGCGTGGTATGCACCCCTCCTCCAACAGATAGGGTAGAAAAAAGCTCTTTAGAGGCAGAGGCATGGAGAGTCAAAAGGGTTCCTAAATCCATGTCCTGGAGCGAGGAAGTAAGCAAGGTGGTGGTAGCGGAAAATACTCCATAGCGAGTTGGAAGAATACCTCCCAGGTTAATAACATGTCCTTTCCATCCATCTTCTTTAGGATCGGTTAGAGCTATATAACTTAAATCTACCGTATTTCGCTGCAAGCTTGCTGAGGCAGCAGGATTCAGCCGGTTAGAAAACGGAATGTGGGGAGAGGTAAAAGTCGGACCGCCGGCTAGAAAAGTGGGGGAAAATAGATGATACAGGTCTTCCCCGCCATCGGGGGGAGTGTATTCGGCAAATAACAGACTCCCAATCGCTAATAAGTATCCGCAAAAATACCCTAGTTTTTTTCTATTCATTTCTCCCTCTCTAACTCTTTCATAAAAGCTTCCACTTCTTCTATAGTGAACTGTTGAAAAACAACTTCTTCAGCTTTTCGTAACAAGGAAATACCTGCGGGCAGAAGATTGTCTTCAACCTGTTTCAAATGAGCATAGAGGAATTTCAGTTCCTCTAGAGATAAATCTATCTTAAATATCAAACTCTAGACCCTCTTCGGCAAGCAAAATTTCAAGACCGGATCGTTCTAAATGGCGGTAATACCATCGGGCAGATTGTAGATTATTGTGAATTTTTTTATCGTTATATAGGGGCTCGTGGTGAAAAAGGTACAATCGTTTCATATTCCATTCCGCCGCAAAATCCACGGCTAGGCTAAAAGAGGAATGTCCCCAATTATATTTTTCCACGGCTTCCCCAAGGGTATACTGGGAATCCAAAATAATGGCATCCACCCCCTCAAAAAAATCTATATTTTCCTTGCTTCTTTCAAAATCTTTCTGTGTTAGCTCGGAATCCGTAGCATAGATTACCCGACTCTTTCCATCTGTTACCTGATAAGCATAGCATCCTCCGGGATGATTCATCTGTTTCCAAACCACTTTACCGGAGGGGAAGGAAATGGGAGAGTTCTGTAAGAGGTGGAACTTTAACGTAGCCCGGGCATAGGATAAGGGTACGGGAAAATAGGGAGTATTCATCTGCCCTTCTAAAATACTTTTTAGTTCTTTTACGGGACTGTAAAAATGTACATGGCATTCAGGATCGAAGAGAGGATGGAAAAAGGGTATTCCCTGAAGGTGGTCCCAATGAAAATGGGAAAAGAATATATGGAAGTGTCTAACTTTTTGATTTCTTTTTGAAAGGCTTACCCCTAATTCCCTTAGGCCGGATCCACCGTCCAAGATAATAGAATAGGAGGGGTGAAAACTGATTTCAATGCAAGAAGTGTTGCCCCCAACAGTTCCAAAAAGCCAGGGGGGCAGATTAGCAAGAAATTGTTCTCGACGTTCGGCAGAAACTAGATCTTCAGGTTTTACCCGTTGAAGAACAGTGGCAATTTTACTACGAATTGCCTCCGGGGTAAGCGGTGTAGGAATGGAACCACGAACTCCCCAAAACCTAACCTTCACTATACACCTCTTGGCCGAAAGTCCTGTAAATAGGGGGATTTTTCCGTCGGCGATGTATCCAATCCTGAATTTCAAACGCCGTATGCACTTCCCCCTTCCCCACTCCAGGGCAAGCTTCTTTTAGGGCCTCCCATTGATCCTCAGATTCAAGAAAAGATTCCCAAAAAGGATAGCTCTTACATTGTATCGGCCTGTAGGGGTATATAGTACAGCCCCCCTGCTCCCAGAATATACAGTCATAGTCTTCTTTTTCTTTTAAACTTAAATATTGTACCTCTCCTATAGACACCCAGCGACAATACTGCTTAAGGAAAGTATTCCGTGTATGACCTGTGGCTTTAAGTAAGGTAGATAGATCCTCTTCCGAAAGAAAAACATAACCCGGGTCGATCCTGCAACAAGAAGAACAACGCTGACAACTAAAAGGTAAACCTTTTTGGTAAAAAGCAGCATTCATGGTTCTTGTGTATAACATATCACAATTTCAAAATAAAGTGTGTAGCAAAGACCTCGCAGAAAAGGAAGAAAAAAATAGGGTTATCCGAAGCGGATAACCCCTTTTTGGGGAGAGTAGGATTTGAACCTACGAAGGCTGAGCCAACAGATTTACAGTCTGCCCCCTTTGACCACTCGGGAATCTCCCCTTATTAG
>JBDNDI010000102.1:0-8006 GCA_046719195.1 Spirochaetales bacterium
TATTGGGATTTCTAGCCTGCCGTATGTTTGGTTTGGGAGGGAAAACCGCCCTTGTGTTTATAGTAGGATCTGCGCTTCCTTCGGCTGTGTTTTCCTACATTATTACCCGAAGGTATGGAGCCGATGCTTCCTTTGCAGGTTCTATGATCCTGGTTTCCACCTGTCTAAGTATTCTTACTCTTCCCTTAACGTTTTGGGCTGCAGAGAGGGTATTGGGGTTGTAGAGTACTTGCCTTTTCCCATCCAATTACATTCGCGCAACAATTGTAGCAACACTTACGATGGGTTAAGGGATAGCTTTTCCCTCCAGATGGGTTCTTCGAAACCAAAGAGGAACTCCCCCTCGGGTAATTCTAACAAGGGATACAGTAAGTTCCGGTAGTACTTCTGGGTAATCTCTTTTTTAAAAGCGATTCGTATTTCCGGGGGCAACTGATCTACATACACATAAGCATAGGGGATACGGTGGGTGTTTAAAAAAGCTTTAGCAGCTTTACAATGCTCACAATCCGAAAGAGCATAGAGAAATACCTTTGGTTCCTCTTCCGTGTCCTCCGTCCTAGTAGGTTTATTAAAATACCCTCTATCGATCATTTGTATTTTTGAAATATAGTTAATATGCTATATACCTGTCAAGTTGCACACCTGTTACACACTGAACCGGATATGGAGAATATCTCCATCCTGTACAAGGTAATCCTTACCCTCTAAACGGAACAAACCTTTATCTTTCACCGCTTTCTCAGATCCAAGTTCTAGTAAATCTTTTACCGTAAAACACTCTGCCCGAATAAACCCCCGGGCTAGATCGGAATGAATGGTGCCTGCCGCCTCTAAGGCGGTTTCGCCCTTGCGTAAGGTCCAAGCGCGCACCTCGTCTTCTCCTACTGTAAAAAAGCTAATATATCCTAAGGCTGTATACGCTGCGTGGGTAAGGCGAGCTCTAGCCGATTCTCGAATACCCATATCAGTCATAAACAATTCCCGTTCTGCAGGGTCTAACTGGGAAAGCTCCATTTCAAACTTACCGGCAAACTCTATTACACCCAGAGTATCTTTCCGATTTTCGGCCCTTTCTCCCGCAAATTTTTGTATAACCTGTTCCAGAGAATTAAGCAGTTGGGGCGATTTCCCATAGGAACCCTCATCCGAGTTTACTAAGCCTAGCAGGGTTTTGGCTGTGAGAAATTTATACCCCGAAATTAGTTTTGCCTCTTCAGGGGTGAGCGAAAGAGAATAGATTGCTATCCCATCGTTTAAAACATCTAGGATTCTTTCCATTACCTTTTCTTCGGTCTGACTTTGGGGAGTTTTTTTCCCTTTTTTGTGATCCTGTTGCAGTTTTTCTAATCGCCTTTCTGCAACCACTTGATCGGTAAGTATCAATTCTGAGAGCAAAGTATCTAGATCCTTTTTGGGATCAGGAGGTCCGTACAACCCTTCAATGGTAGGATCAGAAAAGTTGCGTAGTACAAGGACTAAGGCATCGGCAGTTTTAATAAGGGACATGCCTTCGCCAGAAAATAGTCCCCCTTTTGCAGTACCCTGATGCGCTCCCACAAAATCGATGAACTCTACAGTAGCGTAGACCGTTTTCTTGGGGTTGTACAGGGCAGAAAGCTTATCTACCCGTTCGTCCGATACAGGAACTACCCCCACATTGGGTTCTACTTTTCCGGTATCATACGGGGCAGTTTCGGCCGACTGACCGGTTAGAGCATTAAAAATAGTAGTTTTTCCTGCTTTGGGTAACCCAATAAGTCCTAAGTTCATAGGAGAAGTATGGAGAAAAATAAGCCAAGAGGCAAGATGCAATAATATCTTGCAAAATTCACATATTGGGTATATCCTAAACATTTAGTAAGTCGGTTAACCGACTTAGGGTATTCCAGCCTTTCTGGCATTTCATGGATCGTTGATCCATAGAAGAATAAAAAACATCTTAATTTTAAAAGGAGCTTGTATGTTCAAACGAACAGTGGGAATCCTTGTGCTCTTCTGGGTAGCCCTCTCTCTATTTGCTGCCGGTAAACAGGAAAGTGCAGCTGCTACCAAAGACTACAAAATCGGTATAATGACTGGTACCGTAGTGCAAAACGAGGAAGAGTTCCGCAAAGCTGAAGCCATTCAAAAGACCTTTGGGGCAGATAAAATAGTTATCGCCACCTATCCGGCCCGATTTATGCAGGAACAGGAAACTACCATTTCTAACATGATGGCCATGGCTAGCGACCCGAAAGTAAAAGCCATTGTGTTTGTGCAAGCGGTTCCAGGCGCGGCAGCCGGGGTAGACCGAGTGCGACAGGTACGGCCCGATATATTCTTTGTCCTAGGAGTTCCCGGGGAAGATCCGGACATGATCGCAGGCAAAGGCGACATTATTCTCCAAACCAACGATTTAGCCCGAGGCGAACAGATTGCTCAACAGGCAAAGAAACTCGGAGCAAAAACCCTGGTTCATTATTCCTTTCCCCGGCACATGTCCTATGAAATGCTCGCTGCCCGTCGAAATCTTATGAAAGAAGCAGCAGCAAAATTAGGTTTGCGTTTTGTAGAGCAGGATGCTCCAGACCCCACAGGTGATGCTGGCGTTCCCGGTACCCAGCAGTTCATTATGGAAGACGTTCCCCGCAAAGTAGCTCAATATGGTCCTGATACAGCTTTCTTTGGCACTAACTGTGCTATGCAGGAACCTATGATCCGGCAGGTTGTAGCTAACAAGGCTATTTATCCTGTTCAGTGCTGTCCTTCTCCCTTCCATGCTCTTCCCAATGCTTTAGGTATTGCTGTTCCTCCGGAAAAGAAAGCGGATGTTGCCTGGATATTAACAGAAGAAAAGGCAAAAATTGGGGCAGCCGGTATGTCCGGTCGCATTTCTACCTGGCCTACACCGGTTAATATGATGTACATGGAAGCTGGGGTAAAGTATGCGATGGAATATATCGAAGGTCGCACCAACGGTAAGGTGGACAAACCCAAATTACTATCCATCATGGAAAATATTGCAGGTGGTAAGGTAGAGCTAACCGAGTATACAAGCCGCAAAACCGGGAAAACCTATTCTAATTATTTCCTGTATCTCTCGGATTTCTATCAGTTCTAAGAACGGTTTCCTTTAAGTAATAGAGCAGGGTTCATCCGGACCCTGCTCTTTCCTTCTACCCGACGTACAAAGTGAGGAGAACTTGTGGACGGAACAGAAAAAATCATCCTAGAAATGAAAAATATCTCGAAAGAGTACTATGGGAACCTAGTATTAAAAAACGTGAATCTTATCCTTCGGGAAGGGGAAATCCATGGTATTGTGGGAGAGAATGGAGCGGGTAAGAGCACATTAATGAACATTCTCTTTGGAATGTCGGTAATTCACTCCACCGGCGGTTTTAAGGGGAGTATTGAACTGCTGGGGAATCCGGTTACCATCGCTAGTCCTTTTGAAGCAATGAAGCTAGGCATAGGGATGGTTCACCAGGAGTTCATGCTTATTCCCGGTTACTCTGTTTTGGAGAATATTAAACTAAATCGGGAGATTACCAAAGAAAATTTTCTTTCCCGCTGGTTAGGTCCTAGTATCCGTACCCTAGATTGGCAGGCGATGGAGCAGGATGCACGCACAGCTTTGTCCAAATTGGACATGGACATTGATTCCTGGGCTAAGATTGCTGGTCTACCCGTAGGGCACATGCAGTTTGTAGAAATTGCCCGGGAGCTAGATAAAAAGAACATTAAAGTATTGGTGTTCGATGAGCCCACAGCGGTGCTAACCGAGTCCGAAGCAGAGCGGTTACTTTCTACCTTAAAGAAATTAGCTTCAGAAGGCATTTCTATTCTATTTATTACCCATCGGCTCCACGAGATTATGGAGGTTTGCGATACCATAACCGTGCTTCGGGACGGAGCACAGGTGGCCACTAAACCAAAAAATCAAACCACAATTGAAGAACTAGCCCGTCTTATGGTGGGACATACGGTAGAGGCTGTGCATCGAAGGGGAATGAAACCTGGAGATGGGGCAATTCTAAAAGTTCGGAATTTAAAAGTTTATATGCCCGGTGAGTCGGTGCGTCAGGTCGATCTAGACATACAAAAGGGAGAAATCTTCGGTATTGGTGGATTAGCAGGCCAGGGAAAGATCGGCATTGCCAACGGAATTATGGGGTTGTATGAAAGCTCGGGATCGGTGGAATTTGAAGGAAAGCCTCTTCCTCTGAATAACCCGCGGGAAGCTTTGAAACGGGGGTTAGCCTTCCTGTCCGAAGACCGGCGCGGGGTGGGTTTGCTCTTAGATATGAGCATAGAAATGAATATTGCTGCTCCGGCTATTGAAATACACCACCGCTTTTTAAAGCAATTAGGATTCTTAAGTTTCCTAGATTTGCGCCAGATCCGGGAATTTGCCCAGACCATGATCCAAAAGCTGGATATTCGTTGTCTGGGGCCGGAACAATGGGTGAAACGGCTATCCGGGGGTAACCAGCAAAAAGTATGTATTGCCAAAGCTCTAGCTTTGGAGCCAAAACTTTTATTTGTATCTGAACCCACCCGGGGCATTGATATCGGTGCAAAGAAGAAAGTGCTCGATGTGCTCGTGGAGCTGAACCAAAAAACAGGTATGACTATCGTTCTTACCTCTAGTGAACTAGCCGAGTTACGGTCCATCTGCGACCGGATTGCCATAATAAGTGAAGGCCGGGTAATGGGTATCCTGGATCCAGATGCAGAGGATGCAGAATTTGGATTACTGATGGCAGGTGAATATGCAAGGACTTAAAACAGAAAATAAAATAACCGGGGCGGTAACTAATCTGCAAAAGGCAGTGGTTTCTTTTGGTCTGCCTCGTATTATCATCATTTTGTTTCTCTTTACCCTGTGGATCTCGGCCGCTTTTCTCTCCATACCTTTTCCCGCTCTTATGTCGGACACTCTTACTCGATTAGGTATGAATGCTGTATTAACTCTAGCGATGCTGCCCTCTATTTTAGTGGGAACTAGCTTGTTTTTTGGCTTACCCTTAGGCATTATCTGCGGCCTTTTAGGTGGGGTTATGAGCATTGAACTTAACCTTCGGGGCCTTCCTGCTTTTTTCAGTGCCATTGGCTTCGCCATCCCCCTAGCTATAGCGGTGGGGTACGGATATGGATTCTTACTGAATAGAGTAAAAGGTTCTGAGATGACGGTGGGAACCTATGTAGGGTTCGCCTTTGTCTCTCTTATGTCCTTTGGTTGGGTTACCTTACCTTTTAAAAATCCAGAAATGGCCTGGGCTATCGGTAAAGGAATCCGAGTTACTGTATCGTTAGAAGGACGGTTTAGCAATGTTCTAAATAAGCTTTGGGCTTTTGAAGTATACGGCATACGAGTTCCTACCGGCGCTTTGGTATTTTTAGCTATCCTTTGTTTATGGGTCTGGCTTTTCCTCCGTTCCCGCAGCGGGCTTGCTTTACAAGAATGTGGCATGAACCCCCGGTTTGCCAAAGCATCCGGCATTGATGTGGATCGGATGCGAATTTTAGGTACCATTCTATCCACGATTCTAGGAGCTATAGGTATTCTCTGTTATGCTCAGGGTTTCGGATTTCTTCAATTATATGAAGCCCCCATGTACATGGGTTTTATTGCTGCAGCCGCTATTCTTATCGGAGGAGCCACCCTACGGAGGGCTAAAATCAGTCATGCAGTAATAGGCACGTTCCTGTTTCAGGGAATCCTTGTGGTGGCATTGCCCGTAGCCAACACAGTAGCTACTTTGGGGAGTTTAGCAGAAATCTCCCGGATCATTGTTTCCAATGGAATCATCCTCTACGCTTTAGCTCAGAAAGGGGGCAATGAATGAAACGGTTCCTCACAAACAATGCAGTAAGTATTCTCTTTGTAGTCATTGGCGTGGTGGGGCTCCGCTTCTCGGGACTGTCCCTTCCTTTTTTCCTAGAGGATATTGTAAACCGATTAGCGCGGAACAGCTTCATGGTGCTTTCCCTAATTATTCCTGTGTTAGCAGGATTAGGACTAAACTTCGCCATAGTACTAGGCGCTATGGCAGGGCAGGCTGCCATAATCGTAGTTACCCACTGGAAAATCCTTGGTATAGGTGGAATTCTGCTTTCCGTGGCCCTAGCTTTTCCCATAGCGGTACTTTTGGGCATCCTAACGGGTCGGCTGTTAAACCGGGCACGGGGAAAAGAAATGATTACTACGTTAATTCTAGGGTTTTTTGCTAACGGTATTTACCAACTTATCTTTCTAATCCTGGTGGGGAGTATTATTCCCATGAAAAATGATGTGTTAGTCCTTTCTAGCGGGGTGGGGTTACGAACTTCTATCGACTTAACAGGCGGACTAAAAAACGGTATCGATGACTTGCTTCGCATACCCTTTCCAGTTTGTTCCCTAATCGTTGGGTTGGTGCTCCTCGCTTTAGTTATAGTGCGAATCGTACGTAAGACCCAGGCGGGGAAAAGCCGCCAAACCTTAAGTCTTGTGCTTCTAGGCCTATTCTGTATAGGTTGGGGAGGGTACCATGTCCTGTATAAAACCATGTTTAATTTTGTACGGGTTCCGGCAGGCACCTTCTTGGTTGTATTAGGCCTCTGTTTCTTTATTACCTTTTTTATCCGTACAAAGTTAGGCCAGGATATGCGAACCGTTGGGCAAGACAGGCATATTGCGGAGGTTTCGGGTATTCAAACCGACAAGGTCCGCATTATTGCTATGGTAATGTCTACCGTGCTAGCCTCCATAGGCCAGATTATCTTTTTACAGAACCTAGGTACTTTCAGCACCTATGGGAGTCATGAGCAGGCAGGTATGTTTGCCATAGCCGCCCTGCTAATCGGGGGAGCATCCGTAGCTCGCGCCACTATTGGACAAGCCTTACTAGGGACTTTCCTCTTCCATACGATGTTCATTGTGTCGCCCTTAGCAGGACGTACTCTGTTCGGCGATGCCCAACTGGGGGAGTTTTTCCGGGCTTTTGTGGCCTACGGTATTATCGGCCTATCCCTAGCTCTCCATTCCTGGAAAAAACGGGTTCAGGCCAAAGAGGAAGCGAGCAGATAGCTGTAGACTATTAACTTTAAATTAACGTTCGTATATAGTCATTTAGGTGAGGTGTATTGAATCCCTATTCCTAGGATTGGTTATAAATCTGACTTTAATGGGCTGTGCGACCGCTAGGATAGCACCGCCCAAACCCCAACCAATTCCCCCTGATGCTTTCGGTATGGCCCATGCGGGATATAGAGTAACCGAGAAGGAAAACCGGCTATTACAGGAAATGGGGGTTCGCTGGATTCGTAGAACCTTTCGTTGGGACAGTATTCAGAAGCGCTCCAAGCAGTGGAATTTTCGAGAGTGGGACCGATATGTGGAAAACGCAGAAAAAGCCGGAATGAAGGTTTTGGCAGTGTTAGCCTACGATGTAGCCTGGATTTACGGGAAAGACCAAACCCAGGCCCGTCGGCACATTGAGCCTGAAAAAATACCCTATTTCCTTCAGTATGTGGAAGGGGTAGTACGGAGATACCGCGGACGTATCGGGGCATATGAAATCTGGAACGAACCTAACTGGTTGTTCTGGAAAGGTCCTAAGGAAGACTTTTTTAAACTTGCCTATGCCACTGCTGAGCGGATAAAAGAGGTAGATCCCCAGGCCTATCTGGTAGTAGGGTCTTTCTGGAGAGTAGAGGAGGATTTTATCCGGGGGTTAGCAAAGACGGGAATCTTCAAATATGCCGATGCCGTTTCTTTTCATCCCTACGCTGTAACCCCCGAAGGTGCCCTATCCTTATATGACCGGTTCAAAAATATACTTGCCGAAGAAGGTTTTAATGGAGACATCTGGGTAACTGAGGTAGGGTATCCTACCCGAGGATGGTATCTCAGCCGGGTGTCCGAGCGAAATAAGCCTGCCTATGTAATAAAAACCTTAGCGGGTCTGTTGACCCGGGGGGCAAGGGTGGTGTTTTGGTACGAACTATTCGATAAATTTCCCCAAGGTAAGGCTCCC
>JBDNDI010000103.1:0-8002 GCA_046719195.1 Spirochaetales bacterium
ACCTCTTTTACCTTACTTGAAATATCCCCACGTACATTTAGCTCTAGATCCGGAATGGGCTACTGAGAAGCCGGGGAAAGAGCTAGGTTCTGTAAAGGCGGAAGATATCAATGCGGTGCAGCAGATAATGCAAAGATACCTTGAAAAGGAGCAGATTTCCGGAGAAAAAATCTTAATGGTACACCAGTTCAATTGGAAAATGATCTCCCGGCTAAAGGAAGTTCGGAATGACTTCCCTCAGGTGGTGGTAATCCATAATGCCGATGGTTTTGGCACCCCGGAGGAGAAGCACAAAGCCTACGCGTATTTACGGGAGGCAAACAATTTACCTTTTAAAGGGCTAAAACTCTTTCTACCCAAATCCTGGCGAAAAGGCGGATTTGATGTTCCTCTGTTTTCCCCAGCAGAGGCCCTTTCCTTTGATCCGGAGCCGATTCTCATTATGTATCAATGATGTATCCGTAATAGGTATCGAGACTAGCGGTTTGTAAGCCAAACCAGCGGGGAAGGTAAAGTAGGCTTTGCCCTGCTGGGGGCATTTTGCTATATTTATACATAAGCCGACACAGTTTAACTATACAAGGAGAAAGACGGATGGCTAAACATACGTTTCAGACCGAAGTAAATCAGCTGTTACACTTAATTATTCATTCCCTCTATTCTCATAAAGAAATTTTCCTGCGGGAACTTATTTCCAACGCGTCGGATGCTCTAGATAAATTAAAATACCTAACCTTAGTAGACCCGGCTTTTAAAGAACTGCCTTTTAATCCCCGTATCGATATCCGGATGGACGAAAAGAATCAGAAATGGCTTTCTGTATCGGATTCAGGAATAGGGATGAACGAGCAAGACTTAGTAGAACATTTAGGTACCATAGCCAGGTCAGGTACCCGATTATTCCTAAACCAGATGACGGGCGATGCAAAGAAAGATTCGAACCTAATTGGCCAGTTCGGGGTGGGGTTTTACAGTTCCTTCATGGTAGCAGATCGGGTAGAAGTTTTAACCCGGAAAGCGGGAGATTCCAAGGCCTGGTTGTGGACAAGCGATGGAAAAGGAGAGTATGACATTCAGGAGTCAACGAGGGATTCTTTTGGTACGACTGTCACCCTGTATTTAAACGAGGAGGGTAAAGAATTCGCGTCCCGCTTTCGAATTGAAGAAATTATCCGTAAATATTCTAACCATGTAGCTTTCCCCATTTTCCTGCATTACGAAAAAACGGAGTACGATGATAAAGGTAAGGAAAAGTCAAAAAAACCCTTAGAGGAACAGATCAATTCCGCTTCCGCCTTGTGGAAGCGCCCTAAATCCGAATTAAAGGAAGACGATTATAATGAGTTCTACAAGGTGATTTCCCACGATACGGAAGATCCCCTTTTATACATACATACCCGGGCAGAAGGTACCCTGGAGTATACTACGCTATTTTTTGTTCCTAAAAAGGCTCCTTTTGACATGTACCAGGTAGACTATCGTCCTGGGGTAAAGCTATACGTGAAACGGGTATTTATAACCGACGACGACAAAGAACTTATGCCCACCTACCTACGCTTTCTGCGGGGTATCATTGACTCCGAGGATCTTCCCCTCAATGTTAGCCGAGAAATTTTGCAGCAGAACCGAATTATGGTAAATATCCGGAACGCTTCGGTAAAAAAGGTGTTGGGGGAATTCCAGCGGTTAGCTTTAGAAGATAAAGAAAAGTACTCTCAGTTTATATCTCAGTACAATCGACCCTTGAAAGAAGGCCTATATACGGATTATGCCAACCGGGAAACGCTATTGCAGTTGGTACGATTTAAATCTACCAGAGTGGAGGGTTACACAAGCTTAGAAGAGTATGTTCACCGGATGCTTCCCGAACAAAAAGCCATTTATTACATAACCGGAGACCATGAAGCTACCTTGCGCAATTCTCCTCTGCTGGAGGCCTATCGAAAGAAGGACCTGGAAGTACTTATTATGGATGACGAAATAGATGAAATTGTCGTTCCCACTCTAGAAAAATACAAAGAATACGAATTGAAACCCGTAAACCGCAGTGATGCAGGAGAAGATTTAAAGTCCGAGGTGGACAGCAACGTACAGGAAGAAGCAAAAACTGCTATTGAAAAAATTAAGCGAGCTTTGGGAGATCGGGTAAAGGATGTTCGTGTTTCTGTTCGCTTGTCCGATTCGCCCTCCTGTATTGTGACGGATGAAGCGGATCCGAGCTATAAAGTAGCGGCCATGTTAAAAGCCATGGGGCATAAGGACCTGCCGGAAGTAAAACCTATCCTGGAAGTAAACCCAAATCACGAAATTGTGCGAAAGCTTGTTTCATTAGAAGATCCTCTTCTCATCGATGATATTAGTTTTCTCCTGTTAGATCAGGCATTACTAGTGGAAGGAGCAGAGGTTAAGGAACCGGCGGAGTTTGTAAAACGATTAAATCGCCTGCTGGTCAAAGCCGTGTAACTCTGGTAACCTGCAGGTAGTATGATAACAGCCCTGGAACATACGGCCCTCAGCGTTTCCAACCTGGAACGCTCCTTAGTCTTTTATCGGGATATCTTAGGATTTACTCTGGAGAGGCTTCTCGAGCCTTCTCCGGAAAGAGACCTAGGCAGGATAAACGGAATGCCGGGAAGCCTAGCCCGGATTGCTCACCTACGCCTAGGGCCCTGTATGTTAGAACTTTTCCAATATCTAGAACCTAAGGGAAGGCTCCAACCCCTAGATAGAAACCAGGCAGATATTGGGCATATTCATATGGGTCTCACCTCTACGGACGTACGAGGAGATTACAAGAAGCTAAAGGAATTGGGAATAGAGTTCTATGGCGAGCCCGTAGAGTTCCGACCAGGAGTGTGGGTGGTGTATTTCCGAGGGCCGGACAGAGAAACCATCGAGCTTCGGCAGGTGAGTTAACCCCCTGGGTACCGTAACTCTTTTAGCGGAAGTGTAATATAGGCCAACCTCGCTTTTTACAGATCCTACGTAGCCGGGGGTCTGGGTTTACCCCCACAGGATAGCCAACAATTTCCAGTAGGGGTAGGTCGGTAATACTATCGGTGTAAAAAGAGCATTCTTCGGGTTTTCCGTGCTTCTCTTTTAGAAAGTCTAATACAAACCGTTTTTTCTCATCCCCAAACGCAGGAAAGCCAAGTAAATTCCCTGTACTTACCTGGTTGAAAAATTCAAGGCTGCTCGAAATGTAATCTTCAATTTCTAGATATTCCGCAAGAGGTTGGATTAATAGGTCTAGAGAAGAGGAGGCTAGAATGATCCGGGTACCCTGACTTTGTAAGGTTCGGAGCAATTCCACTGCCTCCGGGTAAATATCTTTCTTTATCCAGCCTTCAAAGGTATCGGCAGCTAAAGCTTTTAAGGTAGAAAGACTCTGACCTTTTAAGAAAGGGAAGGAACGGCTTAGGTTTGTTAAAGGCATAAAGCCGAGACGGTAGCAGAAGTAGTAAAATACCATAGTTATGAGGGAAGAAGGGGGAAAGATTCCGGTACGAGCCCCTAGAAAAGCAAAGCGCCGACCCGTAGAATGGCGGGTTAATGTATGATCCACATCAAAAAACGCAAATCGAGGCTGCACCCTAGTCTCCTTTTTACTCAAAACCTAGTATCCTTTGTCCCTGCGAATATATTCTAAGAGCTGGAAAAAACCAGGAAAGGTTACGGAGGCGGCTTCGGCTGTTTGGATGGTGACAGGGCCGCACGCCCCCAAAGCTCCGATAGCTAAAGACATAACCACCCGGTGATCTCCCCATCCGTTTACCCGTCCCCCTTGTAGTCCCTGGGCTCCTTTCCCCCTTATTTCTAACCCGTCGGGGAGTTCCTTAATTTCTGCTCCTAACTCTGAAAGCTCTTTTGCCATTACCGCAATACGATCGGTTTCTTTTAAGCGCGCCTGGGGTACATTCACAAGCCGGGTAGTTCCCTTGGCATAGCAAGCGGTTACTGCTAGGGCAGGGAGAGCGTCAGGTAGAGCATTTAAGTCTACCTCTATTCCTTTTAGATCTCCTCCGGAAAGGGTAATTCCCTGGGAACTTATTCGGGTTGTACAGCCCATACGTTCTAGAATATTTAAAACTTCTTTGTCGCCTTGCGTATCCTCCATATCTAAGCCTAATAAGGTAAGAGTGGATCGAGTAATAGCGGCTGCACAGAAGAAAAAGGTAGCCGAGCTAAAATCTCCTGGGATAGTTTTTGTAAATGCCTGGTATCGCTGCCTGCCAGGTATACGAAACCAGTGTAAGCCGTTACGCTCTATTTGGATGTGTTGCTCCGACAGCCACCGGAGGGTCATTTCGACATAGGGCTGCTCAAATAATAAAGGAACCTGTATCTCGGTAGTCCCTTTCATTAATGGGGAGGCAAGTAGCAGGCTAGAAAGGTATTGACTAGTAGGGCATTCAATAGTGGTCTTTCCCCCTTGTAGGGGACCCTGAATCGTAAACGGAGGGAATCCCTCTTTTTGTTCATAGGTAACTTTAGCCCCTAGATCTACTAAAGATCGAAGGAGATTTCCCGCTGGCCGGGCTTGAATCTGGGAGTCGCCGGTAAGTCGGATTGGAGTGTCTGTGAGGGCTACGAGACTAGCCACTAGGTACAGTGTAGTACCGCTATTACCTACATCAATGGTACTGTCGGTAAGCCTAGGTATCCCATCTACTCCACGTACTTTAAGAACCCGGCCTTTTTCACCAGAGACTTTCTTTTGTTCGTCTTTCGATAATTCTTTGATTTGGGCACCCAAGGCTTTGCTAGCCCGCATACAGGAACGAGCGTCCTCTGAATCTAAAGGGTTTATTAAAAAGCTTTCCCCCATTGCCATGGAGGCAATTAATAGAGCCCGGATCGTGTGTGATTTGGAAGCGGGAATAAGAATTTCCCCTTCCACTGTACTGGGATACACCGTATACTCCATAGGGGGTAGAGTACGTGAGGGTGGATTGCCTTGTCAACGGAATCTAATATATCTTTGTGAGGAAAGGAAGATGCAAATGGAGTTTTCCGATTTTGGTACAAAGTTTACCGAGCGAAGTGGCATTTTAGATCTAATGGACGATCTAAGCCAAGCTTTACAAGGGTCAGAAAAAAAGTACATGCTGGGAGGCGGAAATCCCGCTCGCATCCCTACTGTGCAACAAGTGTTTCGTTGCAAAATGGAAGACCTTTTGCAGAAACCTGGGGTGTTAGAGAGCATGTTAGGAAACTACGATAGTGCGGGCGCCAATACTCTTTTTGCCGAAAGTCTATCTTCCTTGCTAAAAAAACAATTTGGCTGGCCCCTAGATGCGCAAAATATCGGTGTTACGAACGGTAGCCAGACAGCCTTTTTCTTGCTCTTCAACCTGTTCGGAGGTCGTAAAGGCACAAAACCTAAACGAATTGTGTTTCCTCTTTGCCCGGAATATATAGGATATGCAGATCAGGGAATCTTTCCAGATCAGTTCCTTTCTTTCCCTTCTCGTATAGAAGAAGAGGCGGAGGGTTTTTTTAAGTATCGGGTAGATTTTGATCGCCTTGAGATCCCCGAAGAAGCAGGAGCCCTGGCAGTTTCCAGGCCTACAAATCCTACGGGTAATGTCCTTACCGATGAAGAAGTAAAAACGCTAGCAAACTTTGCCGCAAAACGAGGCATCCCACTTTTTTTAGACAATGCCTATGGTCTACCCTTTCCCAAGATCATCTTTACGGAGGTACGTCCCTATTGGGATGAAAATGTAGTATACAGCATGAGCCTTTCGAAACTGGGGCTTCCGGGAGTACGTACGGGAATTATCATTGCACGCAAAGAAATTATTCGTGCGTTGTCTGCTGCAAATGCAATTGTAAATCTTGCCAATGTCAGCGTGGGGCAGATTCTAACTACACCCCTGATTCAGAGCGGGGAAATATTGAAAATCAGCGAAGAGCTAATCTATCCCTTTTATAAACGTCGATCGGCTCAGGCTATTCAATGGATTCGGGAATGCTTTCCTAAAAAGTTAGATTACCGGATTCATAAAAGTGAGGGGGCTATCTTTCTCTGGATTTGGTTTAAGAATCTCAGAATTACCACAAAAGAACTATACGAAAAATTAAAGCACCGCAAGGTAATCGTTGTTCCTGGAGAGTATTTCTTCTTTGGATTACAAAAGCCTTGGGCCCATAGTTCAGAGTGTATTCGTTTAAACTATTCGGGGCCCGAAGAGGATGTTCGAAGGGGAATCGAAATTATTGCGGAAACAGTAGCCTCCTATATCCTAGAGTAAATACCTTTCACAAGGCATGCCAGACCCTCAAATGAGTGGCCGGATTACCTAGTTAAAGGCGTTCGGACAATACCTGAAGGATTGTTTTAGCGTCTTTAGCTTCAAGAAGCAGGTTCCGTTTTGTTTCGCTTCGTAACAAGGTACTAATCTCGGAAAGAAACTGTATATGGGGGCCGGTTTTGTGGCTGGGCGACACCGTCATAATGAAAATACGACAGGGCTTGCCATCTAACGATTGAAACTCCACAGGATGTTTGGAGATGCCCACACAGGCGAGTAATTCTTCTACTGCATCAGATTTGCCATGAGGAATGGCAATACCGTTTTCCATACCCGTAGACATTTTGCGTTCCCTTGCCCATATCGCCTCTAGAGCGGCATTCCGGTCTTTTACTTTCCCTGTCCGGCAAATAATGTCCAACAGTTCCTCGATTATTTCTTGTTTTGTAGTTCCCTTTAAATCAGGAGTAACAGTTTCTAGGGTAAGGTATTTGAGCAATGACATGTCCATACAGTACGTTTCCTCTAGGTTTACTGTCAAGGGATATCTCTTATTGTCTAATGATAATCTGTTTTCCGCAATAGTTTTTTCTACAAATTTCTTGTATGATCAAATCATGGATAGTGCAGAACGGTTTTACCGGCAGCTAGATAAAATGCAAGGCCTGTATCCCCAGCTTACCTTTCGAAGAGCCATTCAGGAAGTGCAGCGAGCTTTTGAAGAAGCCATGGGGCATGTACCTTCGACCTTGGTGGAAGCCATTTTTCTAAGATTTTTAGACAGTTTTAACCAATCCTCCCTTCCAGAACAGTCTTTTATAGAGTATTCCTACCGGTTAGGCCCTTATATCGACGTATTCTGGAAGCGGTACGACCCAACAGAAGACCCTATTTCTAAGGAAGAGTGGGTGTTTTTAAAAGAAGCGGTGTCCGAATCTGCGGGAGACCTAGACTTAGGTCTTTTAACGTATGTTATGCAGATTCTTATGGACAAAGGGTTGATTTAATATTTATTCCCTTGACCGGTTATTAATTCCTTTGGTACCATTTTCTCATGCCTAACATAATTGTCGGGGTTATGGGGCCGGGAGAAGAGGCCACCGCAGAAGATATCGAAGCAGCCTACACTTTAGGCAGAGAAATTGCCCTCCGAGGTTGGGTCCTTCTTACAGGGGGACGAAAAGCAGGGGTTATGGAAGCCGCATCTAAAGGAGCCTTTGAGGCAGGGGGCCTTGTCCTCGGAGTATTACCGGGTAGTACCCGGGAGGGGGCAACTCCCTACCTTACTATTCCTATCGTAACCGGCTTAGGGGAGGCAAGAAACCTGGTAAAGGAAACGAGTCGGATGTGTTCTTTTGGTTCTATTGTTCGGGATTAGTTCCCTATGGGCGGGTGGAAGGAGCGAAGCTCCTAAAACAGATGCGCCCGCAGTACAAGTAGAATTGCCAGGCCCGGAGCTCTATCCCGGAGAGAAGGAACTGTATGCTAAGGCTGCTGCAGAAGGTATGGTCGTATCATTTGATACCGGACCTACCTGGGCGAACTGGAAAAAACAGCAGGGATCGAGTACTTAGGAAAGTTACACAAAGCTGGGAATGTTCTACGAATTGAAGGTACCACTCCCTATGCCATCAGTCTTGTAAAAGGCGCTCCTCATCCTAATGCGGGAAAACTATGGTTGAACTGGACAATGTCCGAGGCAGGACAAACCATTTTTGCTGAGGGTTTTGTACGTCCTTCTGTTC
>JBDNDI010000104.1:0-8002 GCA_046719195.1 Spirochaetales bacterium
ATAGGCTAAGAATCGCACAAAAGTATGAGCCTTTTTTGTTTGAGGGAATGTTACCATGACTCACGTTTTATCAGAAAAGAAGATTTTGTTGAATAAAGTAGTAATTTCGAGAAGACCCCCCTGAAGGGTGGCTACATACATCAGATAAAGGAACACCCTATAGACAGGTCAAATCCTGTTTTTGTATAGTATACCTATGCCGATATTTGAATATACCTGCGCAAGTTGTGGGAATCGATTCGAAGTTCTTGTTCTAACAAAGAAATCCGTTGAATGTCCCCACTGCGGTTCATCGAACTTGCGAAAAGAGTTCAGTACCTTTGCGGTGCATGGGGGGCCTTCCCGTTCCTCTCGAGCAGAACGGCCTACCTGTAGTCCTTCCTGTGGTGGTGGCTTTGAACAAGGCACCTGTGGTAGCGGGCTGTGTTGCGGAGGCTAACTACTCCCCTTCCTTCTATTCTATACCTGAGTATCCTGATTCTTTTCTGCGCCTCATTTACCCATTCCGAAGTAGCTCGAGGGGTAGTGGGAGCCGACCCTACTTTTCTTGCTAGAGAAGCCCGGGAGCAGTATTACCAGGGCAACCTAGAAAAAAGTATTGCCCTATTAACCTCGGCTCTTCCTACTGCTCCTGAGTGGGTGGCAGGGGAGCTACTGGCTCTGATACTGGAAACAGGTCGCCTTGGGGTAAAAAACAACTTAGAACAAACCTTAAAAATGCTCGAGGAGATTTTTTGGCCTCTCGCACAAAAAGATCCCTCAATTGCCCAAGAACTATTTACAGCTGCCCTTCTCTTAGGAGAACAGGAACGAGCTTCCTGGCTTTTGCCCTTTGTACCACCTTCAGCGGAAACCTTGTTTTTTCAGGGATTTCTAGCCTTACAACGAGGTCAAGCGGAAGAAGCTGTTTCTTTTTTTCAAGCTTATTTAAACCTAGATAACCGGAAATCTGCTTCCTGGTATTTTTTGGGTAGAGCTTACCTTTCCTTAGGTAAGCTAGCGGAGGGTGAAAAAGCTTTTCAGGAGGCCTGGAACAAAGACCCAAACTTCACCCCCGCCTATCTACTATTGGCCCAAACCCAGCTCTCCCAGGGAAAACTAAAAGAAGGCTATGCCCACCTAAACCGTCTTCAGCACATTCTTCCTTCCCGGGAAGAAATCCGGGAACAAATTCGAACCTTAGAAGAGCAATTACCCGAGCTTGTGGCAAAAATCCAGGAAGAAGCCAGTGCCCGAAGGAGAATAAAAACACCGGCCACTCCAACAACCTTTGTGGGCGATCCTAGCCGCATCCCGATAGTACGCGTTTCTTTGGCAGAAGGTCTGAAGCACCTGTACTTTAAAACAGCCTCTCCCTATCTAATTCGATGGAATAACGATTCCGGGCAAGAAGAACAGAAAGAGCTTTCTCCAGGAGAGTACAAAATCAGCCTAGACACGAGAGAGTTACATATGTATACAGAAGAAGGGACAAAAAAGAAACTCTTCTCTATGCCTTTTACAACACCTGTTTTGCTAGATCCTGTGCTTTCCCCAGATTCCTTAACTCCTAGTTCTACCGTCTTATTTTTTGACCTACTTACGGAGCGGGGTAGCTTCTTTGCCTCTGTCCAGGATAGATCCTACCGGGGGTCTTTCCAGATAGTACCTAGCTCCGAGGGCTTTTCCTTAATAAATTGGATAAACCTAGAAGAATACCTGTACTCTGTCCTTCCTTCGGAAATACCTGCATCCTGGCCTATGGAAGCCCTGAAGGCTCAGGCCATAGCTGCTCGTTCCTATACCCTAGCTATGATGGAAGCAGCAAAAAGCCGATCCTTCGATGTATATGGAGGTACTCGGTCTGCTAGCTACAAAGGGGTAGAGAACGAACATCCTCGAACCACCCAGGCAGTAGATTCTACTCGCGGGCAGGTATTAAAAACCGCCCGAGGATACCTCTCTGCCTTCTACTATGCCAACAGCGGGGGCTACGGGGAAAGCTCTGCGGTAGTTTGGGGGTATACGGATACTTTCCCTCCTGTTCCCGATGCTTTAGTTTCTCCTCGATCAGAACCCCTATCGTTAGTCCAGCTAACGTACTGGCTTCGATCCTCTCCTCCTACCTTTGCTTCCTGGCCCGGTTTACACTTTCCTGAGTCCTACCGCTGGGAACGCTGGGTTACGCCTGAAGATATCCTTAACCGATTGGGAAAAGAAGCTCCTCCTGGCCGCATTACCGCTATTCTTACAAGGGGTCGGGGAATCTCGGGTAGAGTAAAAGAAATAGAAATCCGCACCGAGGGGGGGGCTATACGTCTAAAAGGGGATAGGATCCGGATAGTATTAGGAGGATTGCGAAGCACCCTTTTTACCCTCCGTACCCTGTCAGGACTAGATGGTTACCCGGAATACTTTATCTTTACCGGTGGTGGTTGGGGACATGGGGTAGGGATGGATCAAAGCGGAGCAGCGGGTATGGCTGCAAATGGATATCTAGCTGAAGAGATATTAAAGCACTACTACCCGAAAGCTCAGTTGGATACGTATCTTCTTTAAATATACTTACCCTCCTCCCTTGACAAATAAAAAATAATAAGTATTATTAATAATAAGAATTATTCTTAATTCAAAAGAATCTGGACGTATGGCAAAGCTTAATAAGAGTGCCTTAAGAGATAGAATTCTTCAGCTTGTGCAGTCAACCCATATCCATCCCACCGCAGCCTGGATCTTTGACAAACTACGCGACGAGTTTCCCCGAGTCGCAATAGGCACTGTTTACAGGAATTTGAATATCTTGGTGACTGAGGGGTTAATTAAAAACATTAGTTTCAATGAACCTCTAGAACGGTACGATGGAAACCTGATCCATCATTACCATTTTATTTGTGAGAGTTGCGGGGTAATTCAGGACTTAGAGATCCCTCCAATTAAGAAACTAGAAAGTCAGGTAAAAAAAACGATAGGTCTAGAAGTGAACCATCATCGGATCGATTTTTATGGTATCTGCCCTGCTTGTTCGGCAAAGGGCGCAAAGGAAAAACCTTTAAAAAGCAAAGAATAAATTTTATAGGAGGTTAAATGAAAAACAGGATTAGATGTTTTAAGCAATTAAATAAGATTTATTCTTATTCTTATTCTTATTTTAAATTTGGAAAAGATGGGGTATCCATCTTAATATATTGTTTCTAGGAGGCCGAATATGGCTAGAGTAGCGAGAGAAATGGTCGAGAAGTCTGGGGTAAAGGTAGACGAACTGATCAACCTTTTGGTGAAAAATGCATCTGCTGAACTCACCACCTTCTACTATTACACGATCCTGAGGGTCAATCTGATTGGATTAGAAGGGGAAGGGTTAAAAGAGATTGCCGAAGCAGCACGCATTGAAGATCGAAATCATTTTGAAGCTTTGGTTCCCCGGATCTATGAATTAGGAGGGAAATTGCCAGAAAACATGGTGGATTTTCACAATATTTCTGCTTGCCCACCTGCATCCTTACCTAAAGACCCCCGCAACATAAAAGAAATGCTATCAGTTCTTGTGGAAGCTGAACGGTGTGCGGTTCGAGGTTATACTCATATCTGCAACATTACAGCAGGTAAGGATCACCGAACGTACGACCTTGCGCTAGCAATACTGAACGAGGAGGTAGAACACGAATCCTGGTTCTCTGAGTTCCTCGGAGAAGGACCGTCGGGACATTTCATGCGAAAGGGGACTCTTTCCCCCTTTGTGAGCAAATTTTTTATGTAGATAGATAACTAGTCTAGTCTTACGTCTTTCATTAGCCCATCGCTCCACCTAGGTGCGATGGGCTATCTGTACCGACCTATAGCAAGGCCTTCTAGATTTTCAACTCCACCTTGCCTACAGAGATTACTGCCTACCCTTTAACTAATACATATCTTAAGTGGTGCGAAAATTGTTGCGCCGCCAGCTAAATCAGCGGTTTTAGTAGGAAATTCAGGGGTTCTTCCTATAAAAAGGGAAACGCCAACAATTTTCGCATCACTTAAAAAAATATCAACTGCACGGAAGAAATTAACAGTAGGACTTCTACCAACAAGATAAACTTTTCCTTCGGGAGTTTTTCAATAATTTTCTTGCCAGTCCAGGAACCGAGGATCATACCAACACCAAGAAACATACCGATAAAGAACTCTTTAAAGCCTATTAAGGCGAACCGTTGATACACCACTGTTTTTATAATATGCATGCTAAGAGCTGTAACCGCCTCACTCGCTACATAGGAAAGAGCGGGTAGATCCAGACCAAAGAAAAAAGCAGCTCCTAAAGGCCCTGCACTACCCGCTAGCCCCGATAAAAAGCCGGTTAGGGCGCCTCCGAATAAAAGTCCCTTTTCGCCAAGGCGAATCTTTGTTACTCGTAATCGGCGTAACAGTACAATTACCATCAGCAAAAGGCCGATACTAGTTAATATCCATCCTTTGGGTAGATCTACTAAAAGAAAGCTTCCAAAGATACTAAAGGGTATGGCGGTGCTTACAAAATATAGAACAGCTTTCCACTGAATTACTCTACGCCCAAACCAGGCTCTTGAGGCGTTTCCCCAAAGTTGAGCCAACGTTAAAACCGGAACTGCTGTTTTCACCCCTAGCAGGTTCGTTAATACAGGTAGTAACAAAAGAGCCCCACCAAAGCCTGCAGCTCCAGAAATTGTAGCGGCTAGCCAACTAGCTACAAAAAGCGCAGAGAAAGTTAGAACTAGGGTCATACGCTTTTATAGCATGGCTAGAGGTGACCTATCTATCCTGCCCTACCACACCGATTGCACAATTCGTCATTGCTCTTTATAGTTTCTATCTATACTATGAACCTTTACTTCTGCGGATTAATAGGATCGGGAAAAACCACAATCGGACAAAGGATTGCAAAATTCCTTGATCTACCCTTTTACGATATCGATCAGGAGATCGACCGGAGGGTTGGGTATTCCTTCCATAAACTTGTACAGGAACAGGGTTGGGTACCCTATAGGGAAACGGAATATGCTATATGTAAAGACTTAGCCAACTCTTCCCGCACTTCTCCTGCAGTGGTAAGCATGGCTGGTGGTACGGTGCGGTATGAATGGAACCGGGACGTACTAAAAGGAACTGGGCCGGTAATCTTACTTACCGCCTCTATTCCAGAGCTAGCTCGCCGGGTACAAACCGCTAACCGTCCCCGGGTAAATCCCGGCTCGACTTCCCAGGAGGAGGATCTTCGCCTACTATGGGAAAAATATAAACACACCTACCTTTCTGCCGCAGATGTCCAGTACAACACGGAAGGCAAAGAAATAGAGGTAATCGTGCAAGACCTTTACCGACTTATTTTAGAAAGTTCTGTTTTTGAAGAATTTCGCCAAACCTATAAACGCAAAATCTATAAAAGGGAAAGATAGGCTGAAGTATATTTAACTACCGATAACTCTTACTTACTGAGTAATTCTAGCTTTCGATCTAGCACCAAACATGCAGCCCCTAAAGCGCCGGTGGTTTCTCCTAGCACTCCTTGTACAATCTGTGTCGCTGAAAAAGGATGTTCCATCGCCCACTTGGCCGCTTCCCGCTGGATTATCCCTACTAGAGGCTGCCCGCATTGCCCTACCGGCCCTCCGATAATAACCCTGTCAGGATTAAAGGTAGTAATGATATTTGCAACAGCTAAACCAAGATACTTGCCTGCTTTTTCCACACATCGTAAGGCTACCGGATCTCCCTTTACGGCCTCCCTGCAAATCAATTCTCCCGATAATTCCTCACCTGCTGTATTAGATACTAGCTGTAAAGTGGAGCTTTCCCCAGAAAGAAGAGCTTGCTGCGCATACCGCACCATGGCAGACCCAGACGCTACAGCTTGGAGACAACCTGCTTTCCCGCAGCCACACTGTTCACCACCCGGATCTACCACCACATGACCGATTTCACCGGCAGAGTAATTAGCCCCGTGTATTAGTAAGCCATCAGAAATAAAAGCAGCGCTGATTCCCGTCCCAATTCCGATGTAGACTAGGTTATGTACCTTTCGTCCTGCGCCGAAACGAGACTCTGCCAAGCCCCCTGCCCGGTTTCTATTTAGCACATAGGTTCTGATGTTTAGTTCCTTTTCCACATGCCCCCTCACATCTACCTGAAGCCATCCAAAATCATCCGCCCGTAAAATAACTCCCTGCTCACAGTCCACTAATCCAGGGGCACCTATACCAATAGCCGGCAAAAGAGGGCCCGGAGGATCCTTTTGAAGGACCTTAATACTTTTAATTAGTCCAGATAAAAAAGCATCGATCCCTTCCTGCTTTACTGGAGTTTCCTCTATTTTTAATATTTGCCCCTCTAAATTAGTAATTACAGCTACCCATTTCTTAGAATGAAACTCTGCTCCTAGGGCGTACCAACGATCTTGAGTAAGGCTCAGATGAATCCCTGGTCTACCCCGACCGTTAGCCATGGACGGTGTCTCCTGAAGGAATCCATAAGAAATAAGCCGGTTTACCAGAGTAGAAATGGTAGTTCTGCTAAGACCTAGTTTTCTGGCCACCTGGGCACGAGACACTCCCCGCTCTAATTCAACAGTTCTTAGCACATTCCGTAAATTTACCCGCTCTAGTTCATCGGTTTTTACCCACTTGGTCATAGATACAGAATACCATAGGGGTAAAAATTACGCAACTTTATTTTGTACATTAGCTTGACAAATGGGAATTCCATGGTATTCTAAAAGTATGTCAAAGGAGAGGGATGTTCGCATACGGGAAGTATCCTTATTTTACCTACCTATTCAAACCCGAGTTCCTCTGAAATTCGGCCCTGAAACAACCACCGAAGTTACCTGTGCCCGGGTTCGTATGGTGGTGGAAACACGATCGGGTAAGCAAGCAGTAGGATGGGGAGAAACTCCGTTAAGTGTTGCCTGGGTGTGGCCTTCGGAAGCTTCATATTCCTATCGGGAAGAAATATTAAAACAATTTACACGATACCTGTTAAAAGGGTGGCGCTCCTTTAAAGAATGGGGACACCCCATGGAGCTAGGCCACCAGTTTCTAGAGTTCTTTCTTCCTTCCTTTCATAAAACTTTCCAACCTGGAAATTTTCACCAGGGGACATTACCGCAAATACCCCGGGGATTCTCCTCGCTAGCGAAGGAGGCCGAAGCAGCAGGGTCCTTACCCTGGTTAGCAGCCTTAGTGTGTTGCAGTCCTTTTGACCTTGCTTTACACGATGCATACGGAGAGGTACATCAGATCTCTACCTACAGCACCTATACCAAAGAGTATATGAACCAGGATCTTTCCACTTACTATGATGCGGAAGATGCATCCCTCTTCAAAGGTAAGTATCCGACCGATTTTTTTCGCAATCCCCCTGCTCAACTATTACCCGCCTGGCATCTTGTGGGAGGTAAGGACCCTTTACGTGTCGAGGAATTAACCGGTAGAGAACCCCGAGACGGATATCCTCTTCTTCTTTCCGATTGGATTCGAACCGATGGGCTAACCGCGGTAAAAATTAAATTAACAGGAATGGACTCAGATTGGGATTACCAGCGGTTGGTAGAGGTAGGCCGTATAGCTCTTGCTCAGAATGTGCTTTGGCTAACCGCAGACTTTAATTGTACAGTGCAAGATCCCAGGTATGTAGAAGAAATTCTAGACCGGCTCCTTGTAGAGTATCCCCGGATTTATGCCCCTCTTCTGTATATCGAACAACCCTTTCCTTATGACCTGGAAGCTCATCCTTGGGAGGTGCATGGGGTAAGCTCTCGCAAACCCTTATTCATGGACGAAAGCGCCCATGACTGGCGCTTTCTTCGGTTAGGAAGGAGTCTAGGTTGGACCGGTGTAGCCCTAAAAACCTGCAAAACCCAAACCGGTGCTCTCTTAAGTCTTTGTTGGGCAAAAGCCCACGGAATGACTCTCATGGTCCAGGATCTTACGAATCCTAGGCTCGCACAGATTTCTCACCTTTTGCTTGCCGCCTATACTCCTACGCTTTGGGGAGTCGAGACTAATTCTAT
>JBDNDI010000105.1:0-7979 GCA_046719195.1 Spirochaetales bacterium
GGGCAAAAAATTAGGAGCACCCAGAGGCTTGTGTAGAGTATTTAGACTTTGCTACCCCCGATTCCTAACCCATTGACTGCCCTTGGTAGGATGAATCAGGGTATTCCTTCTTACCCCACAACCTGTTAAGATACCTGTATGATTCATCGCATGACCCCTTTTTCCAACAAGCGTTTAATTCTTCTTTACACTACCTTAACCGTGTTGCCTGTAGCCGGTGGACTTTCTTTCCGGTATTTACCCCCCTACTGGGCAATGGCAGTGTTGGCTCTTTGCTTAATCCTTGCCCGAGGCTTGTACCGGCTAGCTAAGCCTTACCTTCGAAGCACCCTAGAGAGTCAGGAGGATCGTATTATTATCACCGTACCCAATCATCCTCCCCTCGAAGTGCGGTTCAATACCATCGACCTAGCGGGGGAGTTCCGCCTTCAAACGCTACCTGCCCTCTTCCTATATGAAAAAACAAACGATCGGTTATTTACGTTTCCAAAGGAATACACAGGGTACGAAGAACTCCGTTCCCTTTTTGCTTCTAAGCTACCCTTCGAAACCCTGTCTGCCCGTAGCCTGAATGAATTAAAAGGAATTCTTAGAGAGCGGTATATCCGGTAGTTCCTATAAGGGCAATGCAACTATAATTTTAGAAGAATCCCAGTGTAGCGAACCTTTCATTTGTTTAATATAAGATTGGACTAATTCTAGACGGTGGTATGCCTCTTTAGAATCTAAAGAATTCCAGTTAGGAACCTCAGTTGAAAGCGCATCGATATAAATACACAAGGTTTGGCTTTCCTTATGACAGGCAAAACGAATATCCTTGGAGACTTTTACACTTCTTCTTTCCTCCATTACTATATCTAAAAGCTCGCTACACAGAAACCCCATATCCATTGCTTGATCAGAAGAAAGGGTCATTGAATCACAGATTATCCTCACTTCAGGTTTCGCCGATGAAATTTGGAATTGTAAAATCCGGGTCAGAAGGGAAACCAAATAAGATTGCAGTTCTACCTGGTTCATATTATCGCGTTCCTGAAGATAATTATAGATAAAAGCAAAGGTATTCAGTCGGGACAGAGCAATTTGAAAAGCTTTTCTGGATTCCGGGTTTTCTAGTGAGTTCATTTGCAAGTGCAAAAGACTTATAAGAAACTGGAAATTATTCTGCACCCGATGTTGTATCTCCCGAATTAGGGAGTTTTTCTCTTCCAATCGATTTTGTAATTCCTCTAAGGCCAACTTTAGATGGGTTATTTCCCTCCCGATACCTACAATTTCCACACAGTTAGCTTTTTGATCAAATACAGAAGATAAGGTAGTTTGATAATATTGTTTGCCCGTAGGCATACTAATTTCCCATTCATAAGTAACACCCTTTTTGGATTGTACTACCTCTTTTGCTTTTTCTACATGAATCTTTCCTTCCTCTCCTCCCAAAATTTCTATAGCCGTTTTGCCAATAAAGTGAGAAGCCCGGTTTGGAACTTTTTCTACCCAACGGCCAAATACTCCTGTGTACCTTCCTTCGATATCAAGGGTAAAACACACATCTTCTAAGGAGTTCACTAACCCTCGAAACCTCGCTTCGGATTCTTGTGCCCGCCTATGTTCTAGAGTTAGGAAAACGAGCAATAATCCTATACCTGCGGATACCCCTAGCAGAGAACCTAAAGTATAGCCCCAAACCACAAATTGGGGATTGTTGGACAATAAAGGATAATTTAGTTTGTGCAATCCCCATAAAAGAAATATGCTTGCCAATAAGAATCGCTCCCCCTTGGGGAGAGTGTCGTTTCGAATAAAGTGCCATCCTATTCTGAGATAGACAAAACTCAGGAAAAGAAAAGGAAGGGTAGAAAAAACCTTGGGCAAAATATTACCTATATGGCCTAGTAAAATCCCCACTCCACACAGTATAGATACTATTACCCAAGATTTAGGAAGCCTTCTCTCAGTATGGAAATACCTATAGACACCGTCCAATAGGAACGCACCACTACTGACCACAAAAAGCTGAATAAAAACCTGCAAAATCTGCCATGGGCAGAGAATCGAGAGGAGGATAAAAACAGATACAAGTACATACGAAACCCATCCTAGCATACAGGAGAGCAGAGCTTTTAGTCGAAACTTTTGATACAATAACAAAGAGACTAACGATAATAATAGGGCTGAGAAAATGGATACTAGGTAAATAGGTTCAACCATTCTATTACCCGCCGATCTTCTCCTTCCCTGCTTCCCGTTTAAACCAGGAAAACAAGGCTTTTATTCGATTATAAAAAGATTCCGTACGAGTTTTTTCTAGGCCTAGAAAGCGGGGACTTTTAGCTACCATACACCCGTAGAATACAATCCCCTCCTCTGTCGGACTTACCAATAGGTGAATCTGCATGTTGCCGGGATCCGCAACCGTGAAAAAGCTATATCTCATAGGAGTAAGATTGGTAATGGAGATAGCAACGCCCTCTTCCTGTGTTCGGTATTTCCAACGAGTAATATTTTTACCAAAGGTTAGGTCTTCCTGAAACACATACAGAATTTGCTCAGGTGGAAGGTCACTAACCTTCGGATCCGGAAGAGGGGTGGGATCCTCTGCGCTTTTTATTACGTAGGATTCTGCAAAAAGGGTGCGCATTCGGCCTCTGCTTGCAGAGTAGTACTCAATCCCTTTCATACTACGAAGGGAAAGCAAAATATTGTATACCTGAACCCAGGATACTTTGCCATCCGTAAAGATCGAATCAGGTTGTAAAATCCCCCGGGCTTCTTCATACCTTAGCAGGTGCATAGATTCAACCCCGATAACCGCCGGTAAGGTCTGTGCTTCTTGCAGAAGAATCGCCCCTAACCCTTCCCGAGGCATCCATTTAGGAAGAACCGGCTCAAAATAGTAGCGGGTAATTTCTCCTTCTGTATGCAGGAGCGTAAGTTCTTCCGCTGTCAGAGCGGGGAACGCTTGCACTAGGGTTTGAGCCGGAAGGCGTACTCCCTGGGCAGAAAGAACCTTTCCCGGGAAAAAAGAGGTTAGTATAATCCATAAAAAAAGCCTTAACTTAAATGTTGGGTGTAGTTTTAATTCGATCAATGTTCAACTCCTACTCCGAAACCATACAGGGAAAGAAAAACAATGTCCAGAATGACCCTTTTTAAACTACTTTAGTTTGCTTTAAGTTTTAAAGCTTATTGGGTTATTAAGCGGCATTTTGCTCCGGTGGAAACCGCAAATAGTAGCACAACTTTTGGTATGCTTTAGGTAGTGCAATAGGGAGAGGCTCGTAATTCCCTGCTCCCACAGGATACAAAAGCTCTACCCACCGGGCATACCGCGCCATTTCCGGTGGAAGAGTAGCGAAATATGCCTTCAACTCTTGCTCTGTCCATTGCTTTTTTTGCGGTAATTCTTTATCGAACCCTATACTCCCACCCTCTTTGAGTTTTGGCTCTGTATACCTGCAAGGGGCAAACCGAAGAGAGCCATTCTTATCTCTATCGGCAGAAAATCCAAACAAACGACAAATAAGAGGCCTAGCTACGTAGACCCGACAGTGATAAAGACCGGAGGCGTCATAAAGAAAACATCCCCTTTCTTTGAAAGCCTCCTGGGAAGGATTAGTGTGTGAGAATTCTTTATTTTCAGAAAGAAAATAAGCAGCCATATAGATAGCTTCTATCTCCAACACCTCCGGCATATATGTTTCACAGCACCGACCGCAACCAGAGGGGCACCGGAAAGGAGATGCCGATATCCAACTTTCCTGTTCCTGCTCTAATTCGGTGTAAATCTTCTCTAATTGCTCCACTAATGAGAGAATCCACCGCGAAGAAATCAGTTTTTCAAGTTTCTTACTTATTACTAACATAAGGAAATTAAAATTGTATGAAATAAGTACGTTTCTTGCAAGACACCTTAAGGATATTGCCCTTGTCTATAAAAATATTTTCCCCTATCATCCTTTCCTATGGATCCTACCTACCTGAAAACCTTTACCGCCTTTCTTTCTAACCCTGCCTTTCAACAAGTCAACACAGCGCCATTAACCTTTATCGGGGGTATTGTAGGGGGCGAAAATCCTTCTCGGTATTCCCAAAGTCCTCTGCTGTGGAATCGTTTTTTTCAACTGCAGAAAATACCCGCCTGCTTTGATGCATTGGATCTTCCCTCCGCTTCTCAATTCCCCTCCTTTGTAAACTATATGCTTAAACCACCCCTTTGTATCGACCTTACGGTAACAAGTCCCTATAAAGGGGTAGCCTATACCTCTCTTTCTAACCTTCAAGTTCCTATATCCTGCAGTGAGCGCGTGCATCACCTCCAAAGCTTAAATCACTTTATTCTTGCCCCGGATAAAGCCTCCTACTTAGCCGATAGCACGGATGGGGAAGGAATGATCCGGGCTTTAAAAAAACGCACCTCCCTTTCAGGGGCTCGTGTTCTTTTAATAGGTGCAGGAGGAGCCGCCGCTTCTATTGGATATGAAGCTTTGCGGGAAGGGGCCTTTTTAAAAATTGTAAATATCATCGAACAGGATGCCCGGAAACTAGCCCATAGATTTACCGAGGTATTGCCAACTCGAGAAATACCCTGCGGGGGCTGGGAAACTCTTTTAGCTTGGGCTAAAGAGAGTGATGTAATTATTAGCGCCATCACCGAATCTACCCCTTTGTCTTCCGAAGAGCTTACTCAGGTACCCGAAGCTACCCTCTTAGCTGATACCCGGTATGGAAACCGGGCTCTATTTGTTCAAACTGCTCAAAGCATCGGGCGAAGCTGCATTGACGGTAGGGAAATGCTCTTTGGCCAATTCTATGCTGCTGCCCTACAGGTAGCCCAGACCCTAGAACTACCGAAAGAGCAGGTAGAACTCACTCTTCGCCAGGTGGAAGCAGAGTTCCAACAACCTCTTCCTCCCGGATCTGGCGAATAAGCTCCGGGATTATCTCGAAAAGATCCCCCACGATCCCATATTGCGCAATGGAAAAAATAGGCGCCTGGGGATCCTTATTGATGGCAATAACGAGGTCTGAAGATTTCATACCCACCTGATGTTGTACAGCTCCGCTGATTCCACAGGCTATGTAAATTTGGGGATTTACCGTTTTTCCGGTCTGTCCAACCTGGTGACTGTAAGGGATCCACCCCGCATCTACGGCTGCCCGGCTAGCTCCAACCGTTCCTCCGAGGACTTTAGCCAGTTCTTCAATATAGGAAAAGTTCTTCGGGTCTCCTAGTCCTCGTCCTCCTGAAACAATAAAATCAGCTTCTGTTAAGTCTAGGGTTTGGTCCTTTTCTTCCACAAACTCAAGTATTTCAAAGCAGGAAGGAGGAACTTTATAGTCTAGTTCTACCAAGGCACCTGTTCTGCCCTCCTGTTTGGGGGCTGCTTTCATTACTTTGTGACGCACCGTAGCCATCTGAGGCCGGGAACATTCACAAAGAATGGTGGCCATAATGTTCCCTCCAAAGGCAGGTCGGGTCTGCCGAAGTAAGCCCGTGGCAGGATCAATGGAAAGCTCTGTACAATCTGCGGTGAGGCCGGAACGAAGTTTTGCAGCAATGCGGGGCAGGAGAGACCTTCCCATTACACTTCCACCCCCCAAAAGGATTTCGGGTTTTTTCTCCCGAATAGCCTGCGCAGAAAGTTCCGCAATCACGTCTTCGGCAAAGGCATTAATGCCGGGTTTATCTACAAGCCATACTTCCTCTACTCCATAAGAAAACAGCTCTTCTACAAGGGGTCTAACCCCTGTGCCGATGAGAAGAGCAGAAACCTTGCGGGAAACCGGCGGAGTCAAGGAGGCAAACTGTTCTTTAAGCTTCAAGGCAGCACCGATCATTTCGGGTACCAGGGGAGAAAGTTTACCAAACCGATGTTCTGCGAAAAGGCAAATGCCCTGGTATTGGCTTAAATCTTCCTTAGGTAAGGGCTTCCAGCCTGTTATAAATATAGCCTGAAAGGGACAGGCTCCCACACAGGCGCCACAGAGGGTGCAACGCTCGTTTACCTCGGCTTTCTTTTCTACCAAAGACAGGGCATTGTAGGGACAGACGCGGAGGCACAAACCACAACCGGTGCATTTTTCTTTTGATATTGTTATCCCTTCCATACTTTACCCTCCCTGCTTGCTACGAAGCAATATCCCCTGTTCTTTTAGAGCCTGTAGAAGCGCAGCCACGGTTTCTTTGGGGGAACCTTCAAACACTTTTCCCCCTTTGGGTTTAGGGGGGGTAAAAATCTTTACCACCCGGGTGGGGGAGCCGGATAATCCCATAAGGGAAGCAGAAAGATGAAGATCCTCTGCGGTAAGTGTACGTATTTCCATCTGACGGGCCTTTAGTTTGCCCTTAAAAGAAGCCGGCCGTGGTACATTAATTTCTTTTACCACCGTAAGCAAAATAGGGAGGGGAGCCCGAAGCCTGAGATATCCATGCTCTAACATTCTTTGAAGAGTAATAACCTTTCCCTCTATAGTTTCGATTTTTTTTATTTCGGTAACATGGGGTATACCTAAGTGTTCGGCGGTTTCGGGACCCACCTGACCTGTATCTCCATCAATGGCTTGTCTTCCCATCAGGATAATATCTACCGTTCCAAGGGTTCGGATGGCTGCTGCTAGAGTACCCGCCGTAGCTAGGGTATCGGAGCCTGCAAAAGCCCGATCGGTTACCCTTACTCCTTCATCTGCGCCGTAGCTCAGCGCCTCCCGAATCGCCTCCTCGACCTGGGGAGGCCCCATGGAAAGGACAGTAACCCTGCCTCCATATTTTTCCTTTAGCCGTAACCCTTCTTCCAGCGCATACAGGTCAAAGGGATTTATGATAGCTTCTATCCCTTCCCGCATTAAGGTTCCGGTTTGGGGATTAATCTGAACCTCTGTAATACCCGGTACCTGCTTTATGCATACAACAATTTCCATGGCGGTCTCTCTAGGAAGCTTCTCTATTAAAACCGGTTATGCCACAGGCCGGCGTTTCATCATTACAAGATGCTCTCCTTCCGCCAATACTTCCCCGTTCTGGTTCAACAGTTGCACAAACTCGGTAATAATTCCGCGGTCGGGTTTTTTGGTTTCCCGTTTATCCGCGATTTTCCACTTCACATGAATCGTGTCTCCAATAAAGAGAGGCTTTAAGAACTTCCATCTCCATTCGAGGGAAGCAATAGAAGTGCCCTCAAATAGCCCTACCCGGGACTTTAGCCCTTCTACCAAAGTCAACCCAAACAATCCATGTACTATCCGCCTTCCAAAGATCGTTTCCTTTTTACAGTACTCCTCATCCGTGTGGAGCTGGTTGTAATCTCCGGATAGACCTGCGTATAGCACCAGATCCGCTTCTGAAACGGTACGCCCGGGAGATTCAAACTCTTCTCCCACAATAAAGTCTTCGTAGTACCTACCGATTTTCTCTTTCATAACTTAACTCCTTCCTGATTCCCATGGGTTGTGGGAAAAATATCTTTGGGTCCATGGTTCCTAAGGGTTTTTGGATTAAGGGCATATATCCCATATGAGCCCGAGTGTCTTTTTCTAACTGTCATGCTCGCTCCAGGAGGGCCCGGGCAATTACTAGACGCTGAATCTGATTTGTCCCTTCAAAGATCTGGTTAATTTTGGCATCGCGGAAGAAATGCTCAATAGGAAACTCCTTCGTATACCCATACCCTCCATGGATTTGTAAACTCTCCGAGACCACTTCCATAGCCACATCCGAGGCAAACAATTTCGCTTCTGAAGCCTCCCGTGAGTAGGGTTTTCCTGCGTCTTTTAAGCGGGCTGCATAATAGGTTAGTTGCCGGGCTGCATCGATTTTTGTCTGCATATCGGCAATCATAAATTGGATCGCCTGGAAAGAGGAAATGGCTTTTCCGAATTGCACCCGTTCTTTGGAATAGCGGACTGCCTCATCCAGGGCTCCCTGAGCTAAACCTACGGATAAAGCGGCCACTTCAATTCGTCCACCGTCCAGGGACTGCATG
>JBDNDI010000106.1:0-7958 GCA_046719195.1 Spirochaetales bacterium
GATCTCTACGAAATTCCCCTCATATACCAGCAGCAGAACCTAGATGTAATTGTGCTACAAAAATTAGAGCTTCCCATTCGGGAACTAGATATGGAACGATGGCGGCAAATTGTGTATTCCTTTGTAAATTCTAACGATATTATTCGAATAGGGGTAGTGGGAAAATACATCGATCTGCACGATTCTTATAAATCGGTAGACGAAGCCTTGTATCACGGTGGGTTTGCCAATGGACTCAAGGTTCAGCTTACCAAGATAGATTCGGAGAAACTCGAAAAGATTAAAAACCTGGATGAGGTGTTCCAAGGATTGCATGGTATTTTAGTGCCGGGTGGGTTTGGCCAACGGGGCATCTTAGGGATGATAAAAGCAGCCAAATGGGCGCGGGAGCATAAGGTTCCCTACTTCGGCATTTGTCTAGGATTACAGATTATGGTTATTGAGTTTGCCCGATCTGTGTTAAAATTAGAAGATGCTGATTCTACCGAATTTGCCCCTTCCTGCAAAAATCCTGTAGTAGTTCTAATGGAAGAGCAAATCGATGTGAAAAACTATGGGGGTACTATGCGGTTAGGAAGGTGGGATGCTCTGCTAAAACCTGGATCGCTGGTCCGAGAGGTCTATGGTACGGATACCATTCATGAACGGCATCGGCACCGGTATGAAGTATCTAACCGGTATCGTCCTCTATTGGAAGAGGCGGGTTTGCAGGTGGTGGGAACTACCCTGGATGGTTCTTTAGTAGAAATTATGCAATGGGATAAGCATCCCTGGGGTATAGGGGTACAGTTCCATCCCGAGTTCCAGTCTAAACCAATCGAAGCCCATCCCCTGTTTAAGAGTTTTGTTAAGGCTTGTAAGGAGTACCGGGATGCTAATCCGCAGGTTAAGGTGAGTGCCCAGGAGCCATGAGCTAGGAACCATGAGACAAAAGGCATGAGAAAAATAGGATGGAGAATAACAGCTATTCTAGGAGTTCTTTTATTGAATTGTAGTTTCGACTACAAGGAAGCTCAGGTTCCCGAAGAGGTAGAAGATATTATTCCCAACATTCTTTTAGAAGGATTCCGGCAAACGGTAGTCTCTAAAGGTTCTGTGGTTTTGCGCATAAAGGTAGAGCGGGCCGAGGGATTTGAAAAGAAAAAGCGTACCGTGTTTTATAAGGTGCAGTTTTCCGAATTTGATGAAGAAGGAGCTTTGCTTACTGAGGGAAGGGCCGATCGGGTGGAGTACGAGTGGGATACGAAAAATGCTACCATAACGGGGAATATTTTCATTCGTTCTATCCGAGAAGAGGGAACCTTGATTGCAGAAAGTTTAATCTGGAAGGATAAGGAACGAACTCTTACCAGTAGGCCGCAAGAACGGGTACGATTACAGGATAATAAAGGCTCCTGGATTGAAGGCAGTAATTTTGTGGCCGATATGCGCAGGTTGTTACTATCGTTTGGGGAAGCAGTACAGGGGCAGTATGTGGAGTAGTCGAATGCAAAGGTCGCCTTGGGTAGGCCGCTCCCTGCATATGGGTTGGCTCTGGATGTTTTGCATTATGTTTTTCTACTTCGCAGGGCCAGTCTCTGCAGAGGTGTTTCAATTTTCCGGCGACCAGGTAAACACGATTTTAGCTCGAGGTCGCGAACGCACCCTTTTACGCGGCAATGCCATTATACGATCGGACAATACGCAGATTACCGCTAAGGAGATCGAAATCTATGGAAAGGATTTTCAGTTTGCCCGGTGTACTGGAGGGGTTCGGGCGTGGGATTCGGAGAAGCAAATCTTAATTACCTGTGAAACCCTTACCTACGACAGAAAAGAAAAAATTATTATTGCCTCGGGCAATGCCTATATGGAAGATCGGAAAAACGAGATGATTGTCCGGGGAGAAAGATTAGAAAACCGGGATAAGGACGATCTTACTATTATCCAGATTAATGTCCGTATTCTGAAAAAAGATCTTTCGGCACGAGCAGAATATGTCCGGTACCAGAGGGACACGGAGATTCTCGAATTGTCAGGGCTACCCGTGGTGTACTGGAAAAAGGATAATTACCGAGCTGCCCGGATTGTTATGAACTTAAAAACCGACGAAATAACCTTGATAGGGGATGTTTCCGGAGCCATTGTTTCCAAACCGGAGAAAGAGAAGGATGGAGAATAACAATTCGGCCCTGCTACGGGTAGAAGGGTTGCATAAACGGTTCGGCCATAAAGAAGTGGTTCGGAACGTAACCTTTACGATGACGAGTGGGGAAATCGTAGGATTTCTTGGCTTGAACGGAGCAGGGAAAACCACCACCTTTTACATGATTGTCGGGTTCATACGGCCCACTGCAGGAGAAATTTACCTGAATGATCAGCGGTTAACCCAGGAGCCTATGTATAAACGAGCTCTTGCAGGCATCACCTACCTACCTCAGGAAACTTCTGTGTTCACCAAACTTTCGGTGGAGGATAATATTATGGCCATTCTAGAAACCCGGAAAGATTTAAACCGGGAACAAAAACAGGAGTGGCTACAAAAATTGTTGGATCAATTTGGTCTTACCGACAAACGAAAACAGAAAGCTATTACCCTTTCCGGAGGAGAACGTAGGAGAACCGAAATCGCCCGGGCTTTAGCCATCCGGCCTAAGTTCTTGCTTCTAGACGAGCCTTTTGCAGGAATAGACCTGAAAACGGTGGGGGAATTAAAACGGATTATACTTTCTTTAGCAGCTTCGGGTGTAGGAATTCTTATCACGGATCACAATATCTATGACACCTTCGATATAACCCGGCGTGCTCTTATTATAGATAAAGGGGAAATTGCCTTTGAAGGCACTCCCAAAGAACTGAGTGAAAACCAGGATGTACGAAGGATCTTTTTAGGGGAAGATTTTCGTATGCATCGGTAAAAGAAATTTACAAGCAAAACCTCTTTCTTTTCTGTTAAAAGGGATGGAGGTGGTGCATGCGAAAACCTAACAGCCCTATTGCGTGGGGTTCCCACAACTTTAGTCAGAGTTATTCAAGAAGCTTGTTGTTTCTTCTAGGGATTCTTTTCCTTCCCTTTAGTTGCGCTAAACCCCCGGCGATCGAGCCTCTCTTGCTGGACCCCGCTCATTTTCGTCCACCAGAGCTAAAAGCCCTGCAGATGGCACCGGAAAACAGTATTGAATTGCGTTTCGATAAACCTACGTGGATCGAGAAACCTACTTTGCGGGTAGAACCTGCTTTACCCGTGTTGCGGATTCAAGATGGGGATGTGACCTGCCGGGTGTATCTAGCAAAAAGGGGGGAAGCGGGTAGAAGATATACGGTAGAAGCTAGAGTTAGAGACGATCGAGGGAATACTTCGGAGTTTGTCTATGGATTCTATGGATTCAACGAGCGCATTCCAAAAGTGTTAATTAACGAGTTTATAACTACATCTTCCACCACGGTACTCACCCAAGTGGAATTAACAGTGTTACGCGACGGGAACATGGGTGGGATTACTTTCTACGAAGGCACTAAGGAGGTTCCGGACAAGATGTTTATTTTTCCTTCCTTTGAGGTCAAGGAGGGCGATTATATTCTTCTTCATTTTAAGCCCGAAGGGACAGAAGGAGAGATAGATGAAACCACCGATAAAACTCTTGCTACAGGAAAGGGTGCCTCGCCTACTGCCTTCGATTTTTGGGCTAAAGGTACTAGCAGCCTTTCCCAGGATAACGATGTGTTAAGCCTATACACAAACCCGGAGGGAGAGTTTTTAGATGCCGTTCTGTATTCTACAAAGGTATTCGAAGAAGGAATGCGATACAATGGATTTGGTACTAGCAGTATGTTACAAAAGGTACAAACCCTTCAAGCTGCTAGTGCATGGACCTTTGCTGGCTCAGAACCGTACCCCTCCGATGCAGTGAATCCCAAAGGAGCTACCTCTCGAAGATCTATCTGTCGGGACAGTCGTTCCACAGATACGAATAGTAAGGAGGACTGGCACATTGTCCCTACCGGCAAGGCTAGTTTTGGGGAGGTAAATTCCGATGCGCTGTATACGCCTTAGCTCCCTAAAGGGTGGGTTCAAGCGCAGGCTGGAAAACTTTTACCCTTGGTCAGCTCGGGTAAGGTAGGCACAGCGTTCATTCTAAGTCTATCTAGTTTTTTGCAGTGTTTTTTGTAGCCTTGCTCAAATCGAGGAAAAAGGCCCTACCTCTTGTTAGCTTGAGAGCAGAGGGTAAGTTAGGGGGACTAAACAGTCTATGGGAAGGTTACTTTATGTAAGGTTTAAAAAGGTCTTCTAGGGTCTGTTTAGGGACTAAACCCACTTGTTGAGCAACAGGTGTACCGTTGTGGAAAAGTATTAAAGTGGGAATACTAACAATTCCATATTGGGAAGCTAGATCGGGTTGTTCGTCCACATTCAGCTTTGCTATTTTTACTTTCCCATTGTAGGTTTTTGCTAGTTCATTAAGAGTAGGAGCCAACATTCGGCAGGGCATGCACCATTGAGCCCAAAAATCTACAAGAACAGGTAAGGAAGATTTGAGCACTTCGGATTCAAAGTTTTCTTCTGTAAGTGTTATTTCATTTGCCATGGTTGCAGTATGCCACTATCCCTAAAAAGCGTCAAGGAAACTACTCCCAATCGGTGAGTTTTCCCATTTCATTCTTAGGAAGTTCAGGTCCAAAAGTAAATAGTTGAGGTCGCTCTGGGGGAGTAAGATGTTTAGAGCAGGCTAAACGAAGTCGTTCTTCTAGTGCTTTTGGTTCCTCTCCCGTTCGCGGAACTATGAAAGCCTTTAACCGTAAACCCATCTCGGATGTATACGGCCGTACTGCTGCCTGAGCAATTCCTTCCTGTTGCTCTAAAAAAACTTTAATTTTTTGGGGATACACGTTCACACCTGCAATTTGAACCGCTTGGTCTCGACGACCCTGGGGCAATATATAGGGACCATCCAGCAATACGAAATCCGGGCCTAAAAAACTTTCCTCCCCCTTGTACAACTTTAAGGTACCCTCCGCTAGAAGTTCGAGTTTCCATCCGGGTAAAGGGATAAAACCTGTGCTTAGGGTAGTTCTATACCCGATACCCCCGGTTTCTGTACTGCCATACAATTCTACCCATCGGATTCCTTGAGCGTCTAGAAACCTAGCTTCGGAGGCTTCCAGGGGAGCGGTAGATAAAAGAATACCGATTCGCTTAGGAAGGCAGACTCCTCGAAGGTTCCATTGCTTTATTAGGTGGGGAGTGGAAATAACTAGGTCCTGGTCTTGAAATTGAGTGGATACAGGACTTTGACGCATAAAGGGAATTCCCCTAAACCAGGGATACACGAGGGACCATAAGAATCCGTAAATATGAATAGAAGGTACCAAAGAAACAACCCGTTGGGGTGGCCAGCCTAATTGCTGTTCTAGAAGGGGAGAAAAAGTTTTTACCTCCTCCCATAAGCGGTCCCAAGGATGATAGATTAACTGCGGTTTTCCCTGGCTTCCGGAGGTAAAAAACCCTACCGTATCTACGGATTCCCAAATACGGCTGAGTAAATCCGCATACTGGGCAATCGAAGGTTTCGCTAGAAGTAAATCTTCTAAACCTAGCTTTCGAAACCCATAGGTATCAGCGAATATCCCCGCAAGGTAAACCGTCTCGAGGGAATCGGCTAGTAGGGGGGGAGAGGAATAAGGTATTTCGTCATCTTTGTTTGCTAAGACCGGTGCACTGCCGCCTCTTAGTCTGCCTAAATGGTAAGAGACAAAATCCCGAACTAGCTGGCGGCGTGCCTCTAAACCAAGGGGAATCAAATTCGTTTTACAAAAATAAAATAACTCTCATCTACCAGAGACTTCATCATATGCACTTTTACTTTGGTCGGCTTCATTTTATAATCGAAGATGTATTCAAAAAGCACGTTCAGTTCGCCTTTGCTAACACCTTCTTTAAATTTTCCATAAAACTCTGGCTGATTGGTACAGGGAGCAACTTCGGTAAAAAAGTTTTTCCCAATTACCTCTTCAGGTTTCCGGCCTGTTATATCGCCCTCGGTTTTATTGTAGGATAAAATTTTGCCTGTTTTGTCTAATTTAATGGCACCAAAGGCTAACTTATCTACCTCATCGTTGGACATTTTTGAAATTACGTTTGCGATGTTTTTTGAATCAAATTGAACTTGCTCCATGTCTCTCTCCTGTATCAGTTTATCTAAGTATAATTTTAAAATAATATAAGCTCATGCTAGAAAGCAAGAAAATTTTAGTTCTCGGAGGGGAAGAGATTTCCCTTGCTGATTTTGTAGAAGCGGTTAAAAAGCCTGTTTGCCTGCAATGGGACCCAAAAGCTCTAGATCGCGCGGGTCGTTCAAGGACTCTGTTAGAGAAACGGTTACAGGAACAGAAAAGAATTTACGGAGTAAATACCGGTTTTGGGGAAGAGGGTAGTAGGGCGTTACCCAATGAAGCCTTGCAGTCTTTACAGCAAGAATTAATTACCTACCATAGAGCGGGTACAGGAGAGTATCTGACAGAAGAAGAGTCCCGGGCTGTACTTTTAAGTAGAATTCTTACCCTTGCCCAGGGGTACTCAGGGGTGCGTGTTGAGGTAGTGGATCGTCTGATTCATCTATACCAGGAGGGGGTGGTTCCTCAGATTCCTTCTTTAGGAAGCGTAGGAGCAAGCGGAGATCTTACTCCCTGTAGTTATGTAGCAGCTCTTATTTGTGGACAGGGAAAGGCGTATTGGAAGGGGCAGGAAATACGGGCAAAGGAGCTCCATAGGAAGTTTCATTTAGAGCCCTTAGTTTTAGAGGCAAAAGAAGGCCTATCTCTGCTAAATGGTACTTCCGTGATGACCGCTCTAGCCGTTTTAGCCTGGGAAGGGCTTGGGCGAATCGCCCGCTGGACAATTGAGGGATTAGCCTGGGGAGCTGAGGCCTTGCAATGGAAAGAAGAATTTTTTCATCCCCGTTCTCAAGAATTGAAAGGACATGCCGGAGCAGGGGAGGTTAGTACGGAACTTTTACGGCGAGCCTTTTTAGATCCCCAACCCGTAGGGGAAGACTCCTGGATGGAAGGAAGGAATGTACAACCCCGGTACAGTTATAGATGCGCTCCCCAGGTTATTGGAGCCTTTAGGGACACCTTAAAATGGACAGGAGAATGGCTAAAAAAGGAATTAAACGGTGTGGATGATAATCCCCTCTGCGATCCCGAGAACAATCGATTGTATCACTGTGGGAATTTTTCCGGTTTTTACGTTAGCCTAGCTTGTGATGCTTTACGGAATACTCTAGCCCTTCTATCGAATCTATGGGATAGGCAAGCTCAACTTTTGCTAGATCCCTTGCAGAATAAGGGCTTGGGACCGAACTTAGTAGAGTGGAATCCGTTACTACCCAAATTTGGGCTTAAAGCGGTAGGCATTGCGTTGACCTCCTTAGGGGCAGAACTCCATATGCTTGCTTCTCCTGTTGCGTGCCTTAGCCGACCTACAGAAAGTGGTAACCAGGATATTGTTAGCTTTGGTACCCAGAGTGCTCGTCGTCTTAGGGAAGCCGAGGGAATTGCCTGGTTAGCTTTAGCTCACTTTTTATTAGTCAGCGGAACAGCGCTAAAGCGTCGGCTAACTGCTATAGGCAGGCCTATTCCTCCACGGCTTGAGAAATATGTGTCTATGGTAGAAACCTCTGAAGACTTAGGTCAAGGTTTAGAAAAACTTACTTCCGAGATAAAAAAGCGTTTCCCTGCTTGACTTTTTTCTTTGCCTGCAGTATCCTCCTATCCAGTATGTTTCTTTAAATAGAAACAAAGGGAGTACAAATGCCGATGGTCAGATGGTCTAGAGCAATTCATGTGTGGTGGTGGAAAGCATCGATACCTCGCGGTAGGCCTTAGTGTAACCTAAGGAAGGCCGGGGGTGTCTTAACGGATGCCTGCCGGAGGAATATAGAACCGCACCGGACAGGTGCGGTTTTTTTTTTTTACAAGGG
>JBDNDI010000107.1:0-7948 GCA_046719195.1 Spirochaetales bacterium
CTGTCAAGTTCTGCACCTAGCTTCTGGTAAAGAAACTGTCTTAAACAGGTCCGAGTATTACTGTATTGCTGAAAAAAAGGAGAAATTTTGCATCGGTCCTGCGGAGATACAAGGAGGAGCACCCGGGAAGGATTAGAGTCTCTACCTGCTCGGCCTGATTCCTGAAGGTAGGCTTCCACCGTAGAAGGGGCTTCCATATGAATTACTGTGCGTATGTTGGCCTTGTCTACCCCCATACCATAAGCGGTGGTAGCAGTAAGAATTCCTGTGGAGCTTTGAAAAAACCAATTTTCTATTTGTTTCTTCTCTGCAGTTGAAAGACCCGCATGGTAAAAGTAAATCTCTTCCTCCTCTAGGGTGGTACGTAAATACAGGCATAATAATTCTGTTTCTTTTCGGCTACGGCAAAAAATTACTACTGGCCGATCTACCGAAGTAGACCCTAAGGCAAGGAGTCTTCTCAAGGTACGCTTTTTGGATACCGTTTGCTCAACGCTATAGTAAAGATTTGGCCGATCCGGATTGGCAGAAATAATATGAGGGGTACTGTCGGGGAAGAGATATTGGGTTATTTTTTCTAGTACTTCGGGTGAGGCAGTAGCTGTAAAAGCCGTGGTTACTTTCGGGTTTAGAAGGGATCGTACTTTTTCCAATCTTAAATACGAGGGTCTAAACGATTCTCCCCACTGGCAAATGCAGTGAGCCTCATCCACCACAAAATGGGTTAGGGGAAACTGTTTTAAACGATTTAAAGTTGAGGAAACCATGAGGGTTTCCGGATTCGTTAATAAGATTTTCACCTGTCCCCCAGCTAGATTGTTAAACAACGTTTTTCTTTCTTCAGGGCTTTGATTACCCCGAAGTACCCCAGAAGGTACCCTTGCTGCTTCTAATCTACGGCATTGATCTGCTATTAGGGAAAGCAGGGGATACACCACTAACGTAAGACCGGGTAATAGCAACGCGGGCAGCTGAAAACAGAGGGATTTGCCAGCTCCTGTAGGAAGAAGGATAATCTGATCTCCCTGCGAGGGATCTTCCCCTTCGGAAAAATAACCTGAGGCTAGTAAAATATTATGGATAGCCAATCGTTGGTAAGGGAATAGATAGTTTAGCCCAAAATACTTTCTTCCTAATGCAAGAATCGGGTCGTCTACTTCCATGCAGATATTAACAGAAAAAAAAAGCTGTTTTGCTTGAACCAGTTTGCTTTAACACTAGAGAAATCTGAGGTATACTTTGGAACTATGCACCTAGAAGCGAACTTGGGCAACCTTTTATTTCATAAGTTTCGGGTTTTATTTGAAGACCCTTGGTTTCTCGCTTTGGATAAACCTGCAGGGCTCTTAACCATCCCGGCTCCAAATAAGCAGGGAGCCCTCCTTCCCCTAATAAATCAACTTCTCTCGGATAATGGAGTAACGTTCAGACTACATCCTTGTCATAGGTTGGATAGAGAGACTTCCGGGGTGCTGCTACTTGCCAAAGGTAAGAAGTCTCAGAAACTCGTAATGGAGCTATTCCATACAAAACAAGTGGGAAAAACATACTTTGCCTTAGTGCAGGGAAATTTAGAGAAGGAATCTGGTCGGATAACTCGATCTATAGATGGAAAAGAGGCAATAACTTTCTTTAGAGTATTAGAGAGAAGAAGCTTGTATAGTCTAGTAGAGGTGAAACCTGAAACGGGACGGACAAACCAGATTCGCCTACATTTTAAGGCGTTAGGGCATCCCCTGGTAGGTGAAACCAAGTATGCTTTTCGGAAAGATTTCCCTCTTAAGGCTTCCCGGTTGATGCTCCATGCTGTGTCTATTTCTTTTACCCATCCGTTTACCGAAGCACAGACGAAGATTGAAGCTCCCTTACCCGAGGATATGCTCCGGTTTTTAGAGAAGAACCACTTTTAGAAGGTATGGGATTACAGTTTACAAGCTTACTGCTATAAACTTACGGCTCCCCCTAGCCCATGTTCTTCCACAATCTTTTGCCCATGCTTTAGATCTTCTACTTTAAAAATTACTACAGCCTTATCTCTGTTTTTTTCCAGGGAAACATAGAGATACTCGATATTTACCTTGTTCTGCTGGAATATTTCCATTACACGAGCTAAACCTCCAGGCCGATCTTCCACCTCTACGGCAAGAACTTCGGTAGTTTTTGCCGTAAATCCCCCCTCGCGCAGGGCTTTTAAAGCTTTTTCAGGATTGTCTACAATTATTCGTAGAATACCAAAATCTGCTGTGTCTGCAATAGTCATTGCTCGGATATTTATCCCCTGTTTTGCTAAAAGTTTGGTAACTTCCGCTAATCTTCCGGCCACATTTTCTAGAAAGATACTGATCTGTTGTATGATCATACCTTTTCCTCCTTACATCTTTCTTTTGTCTACTACGCGTTTTGCCTTACCTATGCTTCGTTCAATTGTTTTAGGTTCCACTAACTTAATTTTAGCACTAATACCTAATCTAGATTTTATTTCCTGCTCAATTTTGTTTCGGATTACTTCTAAGCCCTTAGTCTCATCAGTAAAGAACTTAGACTGCACTTCCACCATTATTTCTAATTCATCTAGGTGCGAGGAGCCCCGGTCGACCACAATTAGGTAGTGGGGATCTGTTCCCTCCACAGCCATCAGTATTTGCTCTATTTGAGAAGGAAATACATTCACCCCTCGAATAATTAACATGTCATCGGTTCGACCGAATAAGCGATGCATTTTTATCGTTGTTCTACCGCAAGCACAGGTATCTCGGAAAAGGTAGGTGATATCTCTAGTTCGGTATCGAAGCAGAGGAGTACCTTCTTTAACAAGGGTAGTAAACACTAGTTCCCCCTTTTCCCCTTCTTTTAGCACCCGGCCTGTATCGGGGTCAATAACTTCTGGGTAGAAAAAGTCTTCGTTAATGTGGAGGCCCTGCTTCATTTCGCACTCCGAGGAAACACCGGGGCCAGTAATTTCTGTTAAGCCATATATGTCGTAAGCAGACAGACCTAACTTCTCCTCTATCTCTTTCCGCATGTTCTCACTCCAGGGCTCGGCACCGAAACACCCAGCTTTTAGTGATAAGGATCGGAGGTCTACCCCTTCTTCCCGGGCTGCTTCAGCTAAAAATAAAGAATAAGAAGGAGTGCAGGTTAATATGGTTGTTTTAAAATCTCGCATTACTAGAATCTGTTTTGCTGTATTTCCACTCGACATAGGGATAATATTAGCCCCGATTAGTTTTGCCCCGTAGTGAACGCCTAACCCTCCGGTGAATAAACCGTATCCGTAGGCATTTTGAATAATGTCGTTTCGGGTTGTCCCAGCCATCGCTAGGGTTCGAGCCATACCCTCGGACCATACCGCAATGTCTTTTTTTGTGTAGGCGTCAACTACCGGTGTGCCTGTAGTTCCAGAGGACATGTGCACTTCTTCTATTTCTGCCTCAGGTACTGCTAGTAACCCATACGGATAGGTTTCCCGAAGTTCATCTTTGGTAGTAAAAGGAATTTTTTCTAGATCTTCTAGGCTGCGAATATCCTTAGGTGTAATTCCCGCTGCCTGGAACTTTCTCCTGTAGAAGGGTACTTTTTCAAACACCCTCTCCACCAGGTTCTTTAAGTGTGCCAACTGCAACCGTTTCCGTTGCTCAACCGGCATGCACTCCGCTTCTGGATTCCATATCATACTCTTACCCCCTGATATCTATTACCCGTTTAGCCTTCCCTTCCCATGCAGGAAGGATTCCGGGCTCATGTAGCTCCACCACTGGACTGATGGATATGGAAGCTTTTAAAAGCTCTCGAATTTTATTTCTAAGAGCATTTAAATCTCTCGTATCATCACTGAATATTTCCGGGGTAACTTCGGTTTTTACAGTAAGCTTATCTAACGCCCCTGCTTTTTCTATTACAATTTGATAGTTGTTTCCCACTTCCTTTATCCGCATCAAAACTTCTTCGATTTGTGAGGGAAACACGTTTACCCCATTGATAATAAGCATATCGTCGGTTCTACCTTTTATACGGCTAATCCGTACATGAGTACGGCCACAGGGGCAGGGTTCGGGAATAAGGGAAGTAAGGTCCCGGGTACGGTATCTTAGGAGAGGGGTTGCTTCTCTGCGGAGGGTAGTAAGGACAAGTTCCCCTGTCTCTCCTGCTGGTAGAGGTTCTAAGGTATCAGGATCAATAATTTCGGCAATATAGGAGTCTTCCCATAGGTGTGGCCCGGATCGTTCTATACACTCAAAGGCGACACCAGGCCCGTTCAGTTCGGATAACCCATAGCAATTGTACACCTCAATGCCCCAAAGCTCTTCGATTTTACGGCGGATATCCTCACTATGGGGTTCGCCTCCTACTATGGCTTTTTTTAGGTGAAGATCTTGCCGTTGTACTTCCAATTCGCTCATTTTATCGAATAGGTGGAGCATATAGCTAGGGGTAGCATGCACAACCGTGGTCTTAAAGTCTTTCATTAGTTTAAACTGTCGCAGAGTGTTCCCCGGCCCCGCAGGAATTACAAGCATTCCAAGTTCTTCTCCCCCATAGTGTAATCCTAAGCCACCGGTAAACAGCCCATATGTCATCATATTCTGAAATATATCTTTGCGGGTACATCCGGCTGCAGCTAGAGATCGGGCTACCAAATCGGTCCATGCAGCTATATCGTGCTTGGTATGGTAAATTACCGTAGGTGTTCCCGTGGTGCCGCTTGATGCATGCAGACGAACTACCTGCTCCAAGGGACAAGCGAGAAGTCCGTAAGGAAAGGCAATTCTCAAATCTTCCTTGGTTGTAAAGGGAATTCTCTTTAAGTCAGATAGATCCCGTATAGACTCAGGAGTTATCCCTAAAGGAGTTAGCCGTTGCTTGTAAAAATCTGTCTGAAGAGCTCGTTCTACGGTAGTTTGCAATCGCTGAAGCTGCAGAGCTTTTAGTTCTCCAGGCTGTATAAGTTCCAAAGCCTTTTCTCGAAAGGGGTAGGTTTTCATACTTTTTGTCTCCCTTGTTCAAAGGCCGCTAAGTTACCCTGCACTACCTCCTCTCCTTTTTGTGAAAATAATTCCCTTATAGCGTTTTGTAGTGAATCAGGTGATAGAGGAAGATGGAGCGATGCAGCTCCAACCAGCACTAAGTTCGATGCTCTGGGAAAACCCACTTTACGAGCAATTTCCATGGTAGCCAATATTCGGTAATGAGGAAACTGTTGAATAGTTTTTAATACGTTTTCCAAATCTGGATAGTTTGGTATATTTCGAACCGGATCTTTAGCACTTATTACCTGTCCGTCAACTGCTAGGTAGGGAATGTAGCGAAGGGTTTCCAAAGGCTCCATGGAAAGGATCATGGAAGCGGCGCCCTTAGGAATTAAATCCGAATAGATAGGAGTAGAGGCAAGGCGCAGATGAGCTTGTACGGCCCCGCCTCGTTGGGCCATGCCGTGTACCTCCGATTGTTTTACAAAAAACCCTTCTTTAACCGCTGCTTGGGCGATTACCGCTGCAATCGACAAAACCCCCTGACCACCTACACCGCATAGTAGAATATCGTACTTCATACTTTTTTCTCCCCCAATTCTACTTTTTTCTTACGGGCTGTTTCTAAGCATTCCCGTACTGCAATAACAACGGAGACACCCGGGTACTGTATCTCTCTTTCGAGTATTTGCTGGTTTTCCTTTAAGTATTTCGGATGGGCTTCAATGGTTATTACATGTTCTGGCTCTACACCTAAGCCTTTAATAAGTTCGGGAAGATTTGCCGAAGGTAGGACAGTTTTTTGGCCTCCTGTCATTGCTACTGTACCGTTGTCAAGAATAATAACCGTAACAGGTACTTTACGAGCAACCGCGTCAATCAGAGGCGTGATGCCCGAGTGGAGAAAAGTACTGTCCCCAATTACGGCTATGGCAGGATGTTTTCCTGCTTCCGAAGCTCCTACAGCCATACTGACTGAAGCACCCATGCAAACTATCGTCTCAGGAAGAGACAAGGGCGGAACTGCTCCAAGAGCATAACAACCAATATCGCTCGTTAATACAGCATTCGGCAGGTTGTGTATAATCTGTTTCAAAGCTGTATAGGTGTCTCCGTGGGGACAGCCCTGGCAGAGTTGGGGTGGGCGGGCAGGTAATTCAAAGGGTAGGTTTACCTGAAGGGATTTTCGTAAAGGTAACCCTAAGGAAGCTCTTACTAGTTCCGGTTCTAATTCACCGGCTGGAGGAAGAGTTCCGTCAAGTTTGCCTCTTATTTCAACAGAAATTGGTAGAATGCCTCGTAAAGTTTCTTCGATATAGGGCATTCCTTCTTCAATAATTAACAATTTTTCTACTTTTGCAGAAAGGGTTACCAACTTTTGAGTTGGGAGAGGGTAAGCTCCGATATGGAGGTGGGGGAACTGCGAGGGGGTCCCCTCTAGATTCTCAAAAAAATAATTTTTACCAATACCCGCCGTCAGAATTCCCAAAGGTGCTTTGGAGGAGGAATCTTCAGGTACCATAAGGGAGTTATAGGGGGTTTCGTGCACAAAGGTTAGGAGTTCTTGCTGTTTTTTAAGCAGGTTGGAATACTGTTTTCGGGCAAAAGAAGGTAACAACGCCCATCCGCTGGGATCTATTTTGGAGAGAAGGGGATTTTCTTTCTGGGAAGCACAGGGGGTAACAACAGATCGGGAATGGGCTAAACGGGTAGTAAGGCGGATCATTACAGGAATCTGAAACTTTTCTGAGAGATCAAAGGCTAGTCGGGTCATGTCGTAGGCTTCCTGTTGATTGGAAGGTTCTAAGCAAATAATTTTTGCGAACTCTGCATAAAAGCGGGAATCTTGTTCATTTTGGGAACTATGCATGCCCGGATCATCGGCCACCGCTAATACAAGACCTCCTCGGATGTTCAGGAGAGCCGAATTAATAAAAGGATCTGCTGCAACATTCAGCCCTACATGCTTCATGGTTACCAGGGCCCGTCTCCCCACATAGGATACGCCAAGAGCTTCTTCATAGGCGGTTTTTTCATTGGTGCACCATGCTGCAAGGGTAAGGTTATTTTGAGTATGCTGCAGGTATTCAATGATTTCTGTAGAGGGAGTCCCAGGATATCCATAAGCTGCAGTAATACCACTATGCAAGGCTCCTAAGGCTACAGCTTCATCCCCCAATAGGGCTAAAGTATGCATAAAAAAGGCTCCTTTGTAGGTTGGGTTGTTAGTGAACAGTGTAGCGAAATCCGACTATCCGGTCAACGAAAATAAGAGGTTAGTTCATAAACCCCTTCCTAGAATGGGTAAAGTATGGTAAGTTCCCCTAGTTCTATGAATCTGGAAGTGTTTATTCTCGGTACAGGGGGAATGATGCCTCTTCCCCATAGATATTTGACGTCTGTACTTCTTCGCAGGGAGGGGGAACTATTCCTTTTAGACTGTGGAGAAGGTACCCAGGTATCTTTACGGAGCTTAAATCTTAGGTGGAAAAAAATCACCGCCATTCTTATATCGCATACCCATGCAGACCATATTACTGGCCTGCCAGGTATTTTAATGCTCTCAAGCCAGGTAGAGAGGGAAGAACCTCTTTATATTATTGGGCCTCCGAAGATTAAAGAATATGTAGAGATGAGCCGCCGGGTCTTGGATATGTACATCAACTATGAAATTGTGGTTCAGGAGATAGAAGAGTATCATAAGTCTCAGGTAGTATTTGAAGCTCAGGATTTCCGGCTCCGCAGCTTTCCCTTAAAACATACCAAACCCTGTGTTGGCTACACCCTAGAAGAATACCCTAGACCGGGTATTTTCCATCCAGAACAGGCTCTTGCTTTAGGAGTTCCTAGAGGCCCTCTATGGTCCCGTTTGCAGGAAGGAGAAGCGGTTATTCTTGCGGACCAACGCACGGTTACACCCGAGCAAGTTCTCGGACCACCGAGGAAAGGAAGAAAAGTCTCTTATGTTACCGATACAGATC
>JBDNDI010000108.1:0-7889 GCA_046719195.1 Spirochaetales bacterium
GGGGATCTGTCTCTGGTAGGATGTACTGAAGAACCGGATATATGTGAGCATAGTGGGGACTGCGCAGCAACCGAAGTGTGGAAAATCCTTCGAGAATCGATACATCAAACCCTTAAAACCCTCAGTTTAGAGGACATGCTACGTATAAAAGAAAAAAAGCTAGATAAAAAGCAGTAAGGGGGTGGCTCTGCTATCCATAGTAGGGTATCTGCTTGGGGTTCTACCCGAACCTTCCCATAATATAGTCTTCTGTCTCTTTTAACAGAGGTTTTACAAACACTACTTCTGTGGGCGAATACTCGATCAATCTACCTAGGTACATAAAAGCCGTGTAATCGCTTACTCGGGCAGCCTGTTGCATATTGTGGGTAACAATAAGAATGGTGTAGTCGCCCCGTAGCTGGTGAATCAATTCTTCGATTTTAGCGGTTGCAATGGGGTCTAGAGAAGAAGCAGGCTCATCCATCAATAGAACCTCTGGATCCGCTGCAATAGCCCTAGCAATACACAACCGTTGCTGCTGTCCGCCCGATAAAGCTAAAGCACTAGAGTTTAACCGGTCTTTTACCTCATCCCATAGGGCGGCTCCCCGTAAGGAGCGCTCGCAAACTTCATCTAAAATGCTTTTGTCCTTTATTCCATCGATTCGTAAGGGAAATATGATATTTTCGTAGATGCTCATGGGAAACGGATTGGGTTTTTGAGCTACCATACCCATTCGTTTGCGCAGCTCTATTACATCTACATGGGGGGCGTAGATGGAGTCCCCATTTAAAAGCATGTCCCCGGATATGCGGACTCCATCGATCAGGTCGTTTAACCGGTTCACCGAGCGTAGTAAGGTAGATTTCCCACATCCGGAAGGGCCGATTAGAGCAGTAACTTTTCCCCGGGGAATATCCATGGAAATATTAAACAGAGCCTGCGTGTCCCCATACCAGAGATTAAAATCTACCACCCGCAAGGTCACCATAGGATCGGTAAAGCTCTGAATAGTAGGATGAACGGTAGTTTGAAAGGTAAATCCCTCTCCAAGTTTAGAAAGAAGGTTCTCCATTCCCTTTGCGTCTTTTGCGTCTATAGGGGTCGTTTGTATCATCTATACCTCCCGGGCAGATACTTTCCTGTAAAGTCGATTTCGTAAATAGATAGCTAACAGGTTTAGAGTAAAAATGATAAAGATCAGGAGTAAGGTTGTTGTAAACACCATGGGTTTTGCAGCTTCACTGTTCTGGCTCTGGAACCCTACATCATAAATGTGAAATCCTAGATGCATAAAGCTTCGTTCCAGATGGAAGAAGGGAAAATGGCCATCTATTGGTAATTCCGGAGCTAATTTGACCGCTCCTACCAACATCAAGGGAGCTACCTCCCCCGCTCCTCGAGCCATGGCTAAGATCATGCCGGTTAAGATTCCAGGCATAGCCTTGGGTATAACGATTCGTTGAATGGTTTGCCATTTACTAGCTCCGCAAGCATACGAGCCTTCTCGCATAGAGTTGGGTACAGCGGAGAGAGCTTCCTCAGAAGCAACAATGACCACCGGCAGAGTTAACAAGGTAAGGGTTAAGGAAGACCATAGCACACCTCCGGTCCCAAAGGTGGGATTGGGTAACTTCGCGGTAAAAAACAACTGGTCGATTGTGGTGCCTACAAAATAACAGAAGAAACCTAAACCAAATACACCGAACACAATACTCGGAACTCCCGCTAGATTATTCAATGCTATCCGGACCGCACTGACTAAGGGTCCTTTTTTTGCATACTCTTTTAAATATAAGGCTGCAATTACTCCTAAGGGAGAGACTATTAGGGACATGAGAAGGGTCATTACCACCGTACCGAAAATAGCAGGGAATACCCCCCCTTCACTGTTGGCTTCCCGTGGCTCGTCGGTAAGGAACTCTGCCCATCTGTTAAGATAAATACTTAGTTTCTGGAAAAAATTTAGACGGTTCGCAGGATATCCTCGTACAATAGTGCCTAAAGGCATAGCCACCTCTTCGCCCCGAGAGGTTTTCATAAGCAGAACATATTCATTTATTTCCTGCTTTAATGTATCAATCTGCTTGCGTAAAGCAGTGTACTCGGAATCTGCTTTGACCTTAGTTTCCTCATACTTCTCAAGAGCACGTTTTAAGGCCTTCTCGGCTGAAGCACGCTCCGAAGGCGGCAGTTTTGCCAAACGCAATTCTCTGTCTCTGACTTGTAGCCGTGCTTGTTCTACCCGATAATTTACAGCTCCCAAATCTTCCTTTTCCAGCTTACGGATACGATCCCGCTTAGTTCGCACTTCGGGAAAGTGTTTTTGGAAAAGCTCCATCGTCTTTTCGGAAGTATCGGCAACTTTAGTACTTCCTATCTGAAAGCCAACAGGTGTCCCATAGAATCTACCCCAGGCTGTCCGCTCCCAAACTACTGCCCATTCGGGATATTCAGTTTTGGTAATTTCGTAATCACTAACCCAATGGAAATGGGTATTGGTAAGTTCATAGTTGCCCGTACGTACCAGGTATCGTTCTGCTATTCCTTCTCTATTTTCTAGATACTTCCGAGCCTTCTCTTGGAAATCTGCAGGTAGTTGGCCTATTTGCTCAGAAGAAGGACTGTAGGTATCCTGGCGAGTAATCTCTCCTAAGTAAACAACTCCTCCGGCAACGTCAAACTGTACAATTTTACCCGGCCAAAAGGTAATGGACCCTGCTATTAATACTAGTACCAGTAATCCTACTACCATCACTGTGGCAATCACCAGCATTCCTCCCATAAGCCAGAGGAAAGGGTTTCCATACGAGGCGAGGGCTACCGTACGATTTCTCTTACGAAGGGTGACAGTTTCATTTGCTAGTTCTACAGGAACGGTCAATGTTTCCATATGCTCCGTCATATTCTTACTTCCTACCCTTACAGCTGATACGCTTTAGCCCGGAAACGTAAGCGTTGTAATTCGGCCAGGGTATTTACGATAAAGGTCATAATAAAAAGGGTAAGAGCTGCCAGAAACAGAATCCTGTAATGGGTACTATGGACTACGGCTTCGGGAAGTTCCACGGCAATGTTAGCCGCCAGGGTGCGAAATCCATTAAAGGGATTCCATTCTAAAACCGGAGTATTCCCTGTAGCCATTAGAACAATCATGGTCTCTCCTACGGCTCTACCAAACCCAATCATAACCGCGGAGAACAGACCACTCATGGCAGTGGGAATAACCACCCGAAAAGTGGTTTGCCAGGGAGTTGCTCCGAGGGATAAGGCAGCAGCCCGTAGAGATTGGGGCACACTTTTCAGGGCATCATCTGCAATTGTGTAAATAATAGGGATAATGGCAAACCCCATTAGAAAACCCACTACCACCGAATTTCTTTGCACATAGGTTCCAAGCAACCGACCCAATAGAGGAAATGGATTCCGGGGGTCTACCCCTAATCCATCTAATGTCCTTGCCATAACTATTGCTAGTGCAAGGGTAAATACGCTCCCAAGCAATAGCTTTATCCAGTGCCACCGGTTTGCCTTTTCCTGCAATTTTGAAAGCCGGAATAACCGGGTAGTCAGGTACGATCCAGCCACTAAAGCTAAAGGCAATAGAATTATAACCCAACCCGGCCAACCTGTTCCTACATCTCCGTTTAACCACCCTTTCAAGTTTCCATAAAACAAGAGCTGCTCCAAAATAGGCCCACCCCACACAGAAAATGTTATTCCCAGAGGAAGGGATACTCCCAAAAGGAGCCAAAACCGATAACGGGAGAGCATAATAAATAAGGGTTTGGGGAAGAATTGTATAAGATACCCACTAAGGTAAAAGGTAAACGGTAAAGCAAAAAAGCCGAACAGAATTGCGGGAACCACCCTTTCTACAAAAGGTGCAAAAACTAGAGCAGCAAGGAACCCGAGCACTACACTAGGTAAAGAGGCCATAATTTCTATAAGGGGTTTTATGCGAGCTCGCTGATCCGGATGCAGAAATTCGCTTGTGTAAATGGCTGCTAAAAGTGCAATGGGAACTCCAAAAAGTAAAGAGTAAAAGGTAGCCTTAAGAGTGCCGAACACAAGGGGAATCAGACCTAGTTTGAGTTCAAAAGAATCGGTTCCACTGGAAGATTGCCAGATATGCTCGGGTTTAGCATTACCTTCATAAAGCACAGGGGTAAACACAGCTTTTAAAGAAAACTCAGGATGACCCTCATCTAGTTGATATTTTATTAGAGTTCCTTTCTTTCCTAAAAAAGCAGCTCCATTATCCTTCGGACTAAGGGCGGAGAGCAACACCTCTTCGCTGTCAAAAGGCTTAGCTTCAGCTATCAACCGCTCGCTAGTTAGGAAATACACGCGCACGGTTCCATCCGCATATCCCACCGTAACCATCCGTTTTCGGGTAGAAGAGGCAATGGAGCGTACCGGGGCCGGACCCTCAAATAATCGGGAGCACAACAAATACGTTCTATCTTCCTTTGAGCCAACTGTATCCGAGCCGATTTGCTCTCTTCCCACATGCCAGGAAGAAAATCTTCCTAAAGAATCGCCCACTAGCAGGGTGGAGCGGCCAAGTAACATACTCGCCTGGGTTACTACAACCTCAGATGTTTTACTGGGCTCAATACTTTTTGAAGGTAACAAAGCAAAAATGTTTCCTTTTTCTACCAGAGGAGCTTCTATCAAAAGACCTTTGGATTCCTGTGCTGACTCAGGGGTTCCGGCTGTCCCATGCTCCGGTAACTCTTTACCTTTTACCGAGGCAGTAGGGCTTAACTGATTTTCCAGGCTCCGCAGATCTATTCGGTAGAAATCTCCATTTTTCCTTAAAAACAGCAGGGTATCTCCGAAAGAAAGGAGAAAAAGGTAATCAGGTACCCCAAGATCTTTTAAGCCCTGAATTGAATAATCCCGTTCCTCTACCGTTTCAGTCTCCTGGCCTGTTAAGAAATTGGTCCGCTTTACAGTATTCCGAACGAAAAGTATTCCATTATTATAAAATCCGGCAATTACCTTGCCGTTTGGGCGCTCTACTTTGTCCACTTTTACTACGGGCTTTTGAAAAAAGCCGATTAAAGGCTCTTGGGTTTGAATAATCCCTTCGGTTATCCGTATTTGTCCGCTGGATGTTTTTTCAACTACCTTTTCGTCCCAGAGAAACACTCCTTTCTCTGCCTTTTTAAGAATCCCTTCTTCAATTTGTTGGGGTTCGTAAAAAGAAGTTTCAAATCGAATAGTTCCTGTCTGAGTAGAACCATCTTCAAATCCTGCAATAAAAGAATTACTCAGATGATCATAATAAAAAGATGCAGGTTTATTTTTAAATAGGGGAATTTGTTTAACGATTTCTCCAGAAGGTACAAAAAAGTATAGTAAAGATTTACCGTCTATAAGACCTAAATATCCAGATGTCTTAAACTCGTCCAATTCCAAAAAGGACCCCAGATCTTTGTCCAATGAATAGGTGGATAGGGAACTGAGAACTTGCGGATTATGAAGGGAACCCCGTTGAAACAAAGGAAGCACTACTGACCCTAGAAAAACAAATACTAGGAATACAGCAACAATTATTCCTATTCCGCCTATAGTAATAATTCCCCTGGACACATGGTCCAGGAGAATTATGGCAGGTTTTGTTTTATGCCTGCGTTTGTATGCCATAAATCTATCGGATTCCTACTTTTGCCAATTCTTGCTGGGCTATAGCATTGGTAACAGGGAAATACCCATCCTTTATTACATCAGCTTGGCCCTGTTTGCTAAAGATGTAGCGTATATACTCTCTTCTTAAAGGATCGAGTTGGCTACCCGGTCGATAGTTTATGATAATGTAAAGGAATCGGGACAAGGGATAATCGCCAGTATAGGCATGTTGGGCCTCAGCAGGAATGTAGGGCTTGCCTGGTCCCGCTGCAATGGGAACCGCTCGAACATCCGCGGTTAAGTATCCTATACCACCATACCCTATAGCATACCGGTTAGAAGCAACTCCCTGCACCACTGATGAAGTACCCGGCTGCTCTTTTACGGTTGGCTTATAGTCTCCGTTAAACAGAGCATGTTCTTTAAAGAATCCATAAGTACCTGAAGCTGCGTTTCGGCCATATAGGTCGATAGGAGCATTAGCCCATTCACCGGTAAGACCAAGGTCTCCCCAAGTACGGATATCTTTAGGGAACCCTCCCTTTCGGTTTACAGAAAAAATCGCATCGACTTCCTGCATTGTGAGTCCTCTTTGGGCAATGGGATTGTCCTTGTGGACAAATACAGCCAACATATCTATAGAAGTCCTGAGGGCAACAGGGGGATACCCAAACTGTTTTTGAAAGTTGTCGATCTCTGCAGCTTTTAAAGGCCTACTCATAGGTCCAAACTGGGCTGTCCCTGCGACTAAAGCCGGCGGAGCAGTGCTAGAACCCTTACCTTCAATTTCGATCCGCACATTGGGGTACATCTTGGTAAACCCTTCTGCCCAGAGGGCCATTAGGTTGTTCATGGTGTCGGAACCTATACTTTTTACATTTCCCGACACGCCTCCGACGGATTTATAATCCGCAAGCGCCGGATCTACCCGCACCTGGGCTACCATCCAGAAACTAACTAGAAGTAATAACCCAAAGAAGAGAATACTTCTTTTTGTCCTCATCTTTTCCTCCTGAAATAATATTTGATGAGCCGAAAGCTCACTTGTACGGACATGAATTTCAGAAGGAATTGTTAATTTTCTGTTAAAATTCTATTTAAAATAGGTAAAATCGGCAGGCAAGAACATACCATTATTATCTATAAGGGGAGGTTTTTTCCTCGCTAGTGCCAATATTTTTCCCGCTCCAGAACTTAATATACGTGGCAACCGTGGGAGCACCGGCTTCTAAGACAATTCGATGGACATGGGCGGCTAACTCCCATAATTGGTTCATAGGTCCCTCAACTACTGTTTCAAAAGGACCCACAGTATAAGGTAACCCAGAGGCCTGAATCTCCCGTATAGCTTTATCCACTTTGCTCCACACCTGTTCCCGGCTAATCAAACCCATGGGTAACACCTGAATAGCTAAAGCTGAAGGCAGAGTATCTAGGGATGGTTCTCCTTCTTTAGATCGCCCATGTATTTGTTGTGCTGTATCTTTTTTCGCTGCTTTCCAGCCCTCTTCTTTTTGTTGCTCCATTATTCCCTTCCTTATTTGCTACCAGACATAGTATTGTACTAATTGTTGCATTCTTATTCGAAAAAGAAATCCATATTTCAAAGGCCGCCCCATTAACCTAATTCAAAAATGAATTGTCCCGTTTGTAATACAAATAAAAAAGCACCCCCGGAAACTACAATGCCAACTATACAGTATAGAGTATCCTGCTTTGTCCAGATAATTTGTTTAATAAAGGTTCGATTTCGTACTTCTTCTATGCCCCTGGCAGCCATAGAAAGAGTAACCCGTTCTCCGTGCCGCACAGCCCCGGATAGTAAAACGACGGCTGCCTGATGAAAACTTTTAAACGGTTTTCCTTTCCCTCCCAGTCGAACCTGATGGGCCTGCCGTATAATTGTTAAATCTCTCTGGATCAAGGGAATTACATTCCATCCTGCAAATAGAGCATACCCTAATTTCGGCGGTAGTTTTAAAATTTGCATACAGGAGCGAATCAGGTCGTAGGGATCCACTAAAAAAATATATCCCACGGAAATGGAGATTAACGTGGTACTACGAAGAAATACCGCTGTCCCTCTATACCAGGCATCTACACCTTCTTTTGGAAACAGCACGTTTAATAGAAATAAACCTGCTCCGACTAACGATAACAATGCTACAGTTTTTAAATAGCGGCTATATTCTATTCCTCTAAAAGCTAATAGATGAAGTAGATTTAAAGAAAAGAATACTAGGGGAGTAGTAATATCGTAGGCTAATAAA
>JBDNDI010000109.1:0-7843 GCA_046719195.1 Spirochaetales bacterium
CTTTATTTGTCGCTTTAGGCTTTTTCTTTTATCTTCTAGCTTCCTCTAAGAGACGAAAATCGGCAGCCAACACTCTTTTAGGCTTCGGGCTTCTTTTCCTAGGCATGGAAATCATGTCCCAAGCCATGAACCCCCTTCGAACCTATGAACCCTTTTTAAATGCTATAAGAATAGTAGAAGCACCGGAATTAGGTATTCTTATTGGATTGCTATTCACCATGATTATTCAATCTTCCGGAGCTACTTCGGGTATCGTTATAGCTATGGCCATTTCAGGTACTATTACCCTGAACCAGGCAATCCCCATTAATTTAGGAGCCTCTATAGGAACCTGCATTACTGCCATTCTAGGGAGTCTGACTCTCAATAGAGAAGCTAAACGTACAGCCTATATACATGTGGTATTTCAAACCATAGGGGTACTCATTGCCTACATTATGCTCCATATCCCCATTGGCGATATTAGTTTATATATTTATCTAACTAGAAAAATTACATTTTGGATTACAGGAACCTTAGAAAACATACCCCGGCAGATTGCAATGGCTCATACTCTTATGCCGGCCATTAATCATATTATTGTGTTTCCCCTGTTGCCCTGGATTGTAAAAGCCTTTAACAAGATATATCCCCCACTTCCACCTAAAGAAGTGTTTGGGATTCAGTATCTAAACGAAGCTATCTTAAGCGAACCTACGGTAGCTCTTTTGGAGGTAAAGAAAGAAATTCTTCGTATGGTTCCTATAATAGAGGAAATGCTCCAAACAAGTCTAAGATTATTTAAATTAAGAGATGACAGTCTATGCAGTAAAATTAAAGCCTCAGATAAGCAGGTAGATTATTTAAGACGGGAAATTGTAATCTATCTTACAAAAGTTTCGAAACAGCAGCTTACAGAGCAGGAAAGTCGTACCCAAGTAGGGTACCTGTTTATTGTAAATGAGTTGGAAAACTTTGCAGATGTAATCGACAAAAATGTACAGGATCGGGCCAAAAAACTTTTAAAAAAGGGAGTCCAATTCTCTGAAGAGGGAATGGCAGAAGTAGAAGAACTGTTTAATCTAATTAAAAGTCGATTTTTAAAAGCTATGGAGGCTTTTGATCAGGAGGATGCTGAAGCTGCGCTATCCTTACTAAAAGAAGCGGAAGCAAGTTGGAATACGCAGATCCAGTTAAGACGCAAGCATTTTCAAAGGTTAAATGTAGGAGTTCAGTTATCGCTTGATACTACGGAAATTCACATGGACTTGCTGAATCACCTTTATAGACTCGATCAACATATATACCACATTCTGCAAGCCTTTTTAGAAATGCAGAGTGAGGAAAGGGTAATGATTAACTAATACGAATGATGAAAATCTTGGATTTTCGAAATAAGTCTGAGTTTGGACAGAGCCTTTTCTTGAATCTGCCTTACTCGTTCCCTAGTAATCCCCAAGAGTTTTCCCGTTTCTTCCAGGGTAAGGGGGCCTTCCCCGTCTAAACCAAATCGAAGTTGAATAATTCGCATTTCCCGGTTACTTAAATTCTTTAAAACCTCAGATAAAGTATCCTGGACTGTAAGATGAAAAGCCTGTTCGAAGGGTTCCGAGTTACCTTCATCTCGGATTAAATCCGATAGACGGGTCTGGTTGTCCTCATCTACGGTAGTATCCAGGGAAGCGGTTTCTTGGGACAATTTGAAAAGAGTATTCACTTTTTCTGTGGATATCTGCATAGATTCAGAAATTTCCATATGATTTGGATCCCTTCCTAATTCTTGGGTTAAGTTTTTTGCAACATAATAACACTTTTTAATGGTATTCAACATGTGAATAGGAATACGAATTACTCTACCTTTATCGGCTAGACTTTTGATAATTGCTTGTCGGATCCACCAGGTTCCATAGGTGGAAAAACGACACCCCTTAGTATAGTCAAAACGTTCTACAGCTTCGATTAATCCTATGTTGCCTTCATCAATAAGATCAAGTAAGGATAACCCTCTATGCTGATACTTTTTTGCTATGGAAACCACCAACCGAAGGTTAGAGTTGATCATTCGGTTTTTCTGACTTCGAAGCTCCTCCTCTAATTTTTTTATCTTTTTTAGTATTTTGTCTTGAGCATGGGGGCAACTTTTTTCTTGCTTGTGTAATTCCGTTAGCTTGGTTCTTAAAGATTGGATTTTTTCACCAATTTGTTGTTCTTCTTCGATAGTAAGAAGAGGGTATTGGGAGATTTGCTTTAAATATAAAGCTAAAGGATCCGCATCAAATTCTTTATAAACTTTGCTACTTATAGAAGCTTTCTTTATTTTTTTGGGAGTACCCTTTTGGGAACTAGCCGAACTAAATTTTTTTTTATGCACAAAATTCCATTCAACTAAAGAATATTTTAAGTTTTGTCCATTGTCAATATCGACATTTCTCTTGAATTTTTACACTGCTTAAGGATTCTTTCAGCCTACCGATAATAAGGATGTCTAGAAAGGAACCGTATGATTCGAGGATTATATACAGGCGCTAGCGGTATGGTCTGTGAATGGAACCGGCTAGATGCCGTTTCTAACAACTTAGCTAACACAGATCTAAGTGGATATAAGCGGGATACTGTGGTGTTTAAAGCCTTCCCCGAATTACTAATCCGTCGAATGGATGATGATGGGGTAAAACGTATACCCATGGGATCCGTGGATATTGCTCCCCTTGTGGGTAAATTAGGTACAGGAGTGGAAACAAACGAGGTTTTTACTGAATTTACCCAAGGAGCCTTTAAGGAAACAGGGAGTGATTTTGATTTTGCTTTAGAAGGGGAGGGGTTTTTTACTGTTTTGACTCCTCAAGGGGAACGCTATACCCGAAACGGCACATTTACCCTAGGCCCCGAGAGCCTTTTAGTGACAAAAGAAGGGTTTCCGGTTTTAGGGGAAAACGGACCTATTAAGATAAAAGAAAACAACTTCGTTGTAGACCAAAATGGTACGATTTTTGTCAACCGGCGTTTTGTTCCAAATGATCAACGGTTGGTTTCCCGAACAGAAAATGAATGGGATCAAACAGAAGCGCTGGATACTCTTAAAATTGTCCGTTTCGATAGACCCCGTTACCTAAAAAAACAGGGTTCTTCCCTTTGGCAAGATACGGAAGAATCTGGTGCTGCCCTTAGGGCAGCACCAAATCAAAGGCCTAAGGTTCATCAGGGTTTTTTAGAAGCTTCCAATGTAAATCCGGTTACAGAAATGGTTCGTATGATAGAAGTAAATCGAGCCTATGAGGCGAATCAAAAGTCAATTCAAACCCATGATGCCTTGCTAGGGAAACTGATTAATGAAGTATTGCGGGCCTAAAACAGAAATGTACAGGGGGTATATATATGGTTAGATCTCTATGGACAGCTGCTTCGGGCATGACGGGACAGCAGTTCAATATCGATACTATTGCGAATAATCTCTCCAATGTAAATACAACAGGATTCAAAAAGAACAGAGCAGATTTTGAAGATCTTTTATACCAGACCCGACGAGTAGCGGGTACCCCTGCAACAGAAGTAACGTTGGTTCCAACGGGCGTACAAGTAGGACATGGAGTACGGGTAGCTGCTACTCAAAAAGTGTTTACCCAGGGGTCTCTACAGAATACAGGGAATGTAAGTGATCTCGCTATAGAAGGGGAGGGGTTTTTTCGGGTACTTTTGTACGATGGAACTTATGGGTACAGCCGGGATGGAGCTTTTAAAATAGATTCCAATGGTCAATTTGTTACCTCTAATGGGTATAGATTGATGCCAGAATTAGTGTTACCGGAAGGTTTTATTCGGGAGACCCTTTCGGTCTCTCAGGATGGTAGAGTTACGGTGCAAGTACCGGGCAGAGATGATCCCATTACAGTAGGGCAACTAGAGCTGTATCGGTTTGTTAATCCAACCGGCCTGCAGGCTATTGGTGAAAATTTATTTAAAGTATCAGCAGCATCTGGAGATCCTATTCAAGGTAGGCCGGGTTTTGATGGAATGGGGAAGATTATCCATAGGTTTCTCGAAATGTCCAATGTAGCTATCGTACAGGAAATGGTAAATATGATAGTAGCCCAGAGGGCCTATGAGTTTAATTCCAAGGCTATACAAACCTCTGACACTATGTTAGGTATTGCTGCAAACCTGAAGAGGTAATAGGAAGTATTGATGGATCCCCTTCTTTTACAGCGAATGCGTTTTTCTATTACAGATTCTTCAAAAGAGATAGAACGATTTACGAATCTTAATTCTGCTTCGCTAGGAAAGAATAAGGAAAAATTAAAAGCTGCCTGTCAAGATTTTGAAGCAATCTTCATAAAGATGGTTCTCAATTCTATGCAGAAAACAATTGACAGAAGTAATTTAATAGAACGGAATCTCGGCCAGGAAATTTTCGAAGATATGCTGTATACTGAATATGCAAAGGTAATGTCTCGTCGCGGATCCATCGGTATTGCGGATTTACTCTATCGTCAGCTAGCACCGTACACTGCTGATAAAAATTAAAAGTATAAAAAATAAGACACTTCGAAAAATCAAATACATGATTATTTTACTTTTGAAATTTTAATTCATTATATTACAAGAAGATAATAAATAAATAATAAATAGAAATTATTTTGGCATGCAATTTGCAGATAATATTATGCTATGAAAAGACTACAAAAAGAATCATCCGCTCTTACTCAGGAAGATCTTCTTAAGCTCTACTTTTCCAAAATAAAAGATTTCCCGGTTCTCACCTATGAAGAAGAACAAGAGCTCTCCTATCGGATTATCAAAGGGGACCAGGAAGCTTGTAAAAAGTTAATAGAAGCTAATCTAAAACTTGTGGTAAAGATTGCTAAAGCTTATATTTGCTCCGATGTTCCCCTAATGGATTTAATTCAGGAGGGTAATCTAGGTCTACTTAAGGCAGTAAAAAAGTTTGACTATCGTAAGCATGTACGTTTTAGTACCTATGCCTCCTGGTGGATAAAGCAGTCTATAACCCGGGCTTTATCCAATAAGCGTAGATCTATCCGGCTTCCTCATCGAAAAGAGGATGCATTGAGAAAAATTCAAAAAACGTATTTTGATCTAAGTCAGAATCTTATGAGAGAACCAACCGTAGAAGAATTAGCAGAACAGGCACATATGAAGACGCAAGAAGTTCAGGACCTTCTAAATATTACAAGTGCTGTAGTTTCCATGGATTCGGAGTTTAACGAGGAGAGTGGAAATCTCCACGATATCCTTGAAGATTTTACCTATAGTCCCGACCATTTATTTATCAAAAAATCTCTTCGTGAAGATGCTCTGCGAAGCCTAAAAAAATTAATAGAAAAAGAAAGGAAAGTCTTGCTTTACCGTTTCGCTTTTATTGATGGGAATCGGTACACTCTTAAAAAGATCAGTGCCAAACTCTCTATTTCTCCAGAAACGGTTCGCCAGATAGAATTACGAGCTTTACGTAAACTAAAAGAGCAGGCTACAGAACTTTACGATTATGTGTATAATTAGCCTTGCTTATGCTTGTACTAGGTATTGAAACCTCTTGTGATGAATGTGCGATAGCCGTTCTTGAGGACGGTCGCAAGGTGCGGGCTAGTCTTGTTGCTTCCCAATGGGAGATACATCGGCCCTTTTATGGGGTTGTACCCGAGCTAGCTTCTAGAACCCATATCCGGTGGATCTTGCCGATTTTTCGAGAAGTGTTGGCAAAGGCAGAATTGAAACCCCATGATTTAAACGCAATTGCCGCGACCAATAGACCAGGATTATTAGGCGCTCTGTTGGTAGGTTTTACCTTTGGAAAAGGTTTGGCTTATGGATTAGGCATTCCGTTCGTGGCTGTGGATCATGTTCGGGCGCACCTTTTCGCTCCTCACATCGAAAAGGATATTCCTTATCCCTATCTCGGTTTACTAGTATCCGGGGGACATACTCTAATTGTGTTGGTACGAGATTTTGATGTAATAGAAGTATTAGGAAGCACAATTGATGACGCCTGCGGGGAGGCTTTTGATAAGGTCGCAAAATTTTACAATTTAGGATATCCCGGGGGAGTGGCTATTGATCAATTATCTCAGCAAGGGAATCCCAACGCCTTTAGCTTCCCAGATCCCTCCCTGCACAAGGGAAGGCATAAATACGATATATCCTACTCGGGTTTAAAGACCGCTGTAATACATCAACTAGATCAATTTCGCAATCCAGGGTATGAAAACTCTATACCAAACTTGGCAGCATCTTTTCAGAAAGCAGCTATTGATATTTTATTGAAACGTCTATTTGCTGCTGTGGAAGACTTCTCCATCCGAAGGGTAGTTATTGGCGGAGGGGTAGGGGCCAATTCTTACCTGCGCAAAGTTCTTCTTGAAAAGTCAGAGCTAGAGGTATTCTTTCCCTCTTTTGAGCTGTGTACAGATAATGCAATTATGGTAGCTGGTTTGGGAACCGAGTTGCTCAAAAGGGGAGTTCGTACGCCCTTTTCAGAGAATGCTTATGCTCGTGTTCCGGAGTTTAAGAAATTCCAATAACGTTTTGTAAAGTTAACAAGGTGTAATAAAAAAGGAACTTCCCTTTTCTAGATTTCGCGTTGACACACCCTAGGTTTCATACTACCATCCTTGTATGACCTCGGTTCGAGGATGTATAGTACATTCAGAACATTCCCATATTTACACTCTTGCTCAGTCAATGTTTAGAATAAGTCAGGGATTTAATTGGCAAATGACCCTCCTATCTGCCCGAGAGGCTAGAATTCCTCATTTAACCCCTTCCGATCTAATATTTTTCGGTTGTGAAGAAGGATTGGTATTATCGGAGGGGTATTTCAAAGAGCTGTATCGTTCTCTTCAAGGTGTAAACTTTGCAGGGAAAAAAGGTGCTTTATTTTCGAATTCTTCCTTAGGCATAAAAGCCCTGCAAGAAATGGTAAAAGATAGTGAATTACATCTATATTCCACCCCTTTTATCTGTGCAAAAGAACCGGTTGAAAAGGACATCTCTTTGTGGTTTAGAAATATAGAGAAAGAATTTTTGTCAGGAGGCAGAGCAAGGTGAATCAAGAATCTTTAGACAAGGCTATTAGAAAAGTTCCTAATTTCCCTAAACCAGGAATTCTATTCTACGATCTTACGGGCATCCTTATGAATCCTGCCGTGTACAAAGAGTGTTTAAAAGCTCTTAAGACGCAAGTCCAGAGTTTAGGTGGTACAGCTCTTGCGGCTATTGAAGCTCGAGGTTTTCTGTTTGCAGCTCCCCTTTCAGAGCAGTTGGGTATTCCTCTTATACTTATACGTAAAAAGGGTAAACTCCCGGGCAAAACTATGGCTAAATCCTTTACCCTTGAGTATGGAGTCGATACGATAGAGGTTCATAAGGAAGATGTGAAAAGTGAGTTTCGCATTGTTCTAATAGACGATCTTATCGCAACCGGGGGAACCCTAAAAGCTGCAGTAGAACTAATTCAAGAGGCTGGATCCCACGTGGTTGGAATAGTATCAGTAGTGGGTTTGCCCTTTCTCCATTATGAAGAAAAATTAAAAGGCCTTCCGATCAAAACGTTAATTAATTATACAAAAGAAAGCATGGATTGACATTCCTGCATAAAAAAGAGTATTTTTCTTTTAGTCTTTTCAGGGAGGTAATAAACATAGATGGGTCAGATCAGTAAAAACGCACGTGCCACAAGCTTAACCCAAAGATTTTACTGTACCTGTGGAGGGGAAATCAAAATGAAAACCCTATTCACAAATGGTAAGGTACGGAACATTGCCGAATGCGAAAAATGTCACCGTCAGGAACGAAGACCAAGAGATTTTCGCTAAAAGGGCATAAGGGGTTTATGTATTATCCACTCTCC
>JBDNDI010000011.1:0-18329 GCA_046719195.1 Spirochaetales bacterium
CCCATTGTTCAGGTTGTTTCCAAAGACGGTACTCTCTATCCCATGGATCATGCAGAAACCGAAGATGGAATCGCCGTAAACTCCGGTCCCTTCAATGGATTGCCCACTTCCGAATTTAAAAAGAAAATAATCCAGTGGTTAGAAGACCGAGGCTTAGGGAAAAAAGCAGTAAACTATAAACTTCGAGACTGGGTATTCTCCCGGCAGCGATACTGGGGAGAGCCTATTCCCCTTGTGCACTGTGAATCCTGCGGTATTGTTCCCCTGCCGTACGAAGAGCTTCCCCTTTTACTTCCCGAAGTAGAAAGCTATGCACCTACCGGCACCGGTGAGTCTCCTCTTGCAGCTATTACCGAATGGGTAAACACTACCTGCCCAAAATGTGGAGGCAAAGGGAAAAGAGAAACCAATACCATGCCCCAATGGGCAGGCTCCTGCTGGTACTACCTGCGGTATCTAGATCCCCATAACCCCAATGAGTTAGCTGCAAAAGACAAAGTCGAGTACTGGATGCCCGTAAACCTGTATGTAGGTGGGGCAGAACATGCGGTACTGCACCTTTTGTATGCCCGGTTCTGGCATAAAGTACTGTACGAAATCGGTGTAGTAAACACTCCCGAACCCTTCATGCGCCTAGTGAACCAGGGGATGATCTTAGGGGAAGACGGGCAGAAAATGTCCAAATCTCTAGGGAATGTTATAAATCCGGATGATATTATCCGGGAGTATGGGGCAGACTCCATGCGGGTGTACGAAATGTTCATGGGCCCTTTGCAGGTAACGAAACCCTGGTCTACCCATGGTCTAATTGGAGTTCACCGCTTTCTAGATAGAATCTGGCGACTCTCTGAACGCCCCCTTTCCAATGCACCCTTGGACAGAAACCTAGAGCGCAGTCTTCATAAAACCATAAAAAAGGTAGCCCTAGACACCGAAAAGTTAGAGTTCAACACGGCCATCTCGCAAATGATGATCTTTGTGAACGAGCTGTTTAAACTAAATCCTCTTCCCCGCAAAGCCTGGGAACCCTTTGTGCTCCTGTTAGCCCCCTATGCGCCTCACCTAGCAGAGGAACTTTGGGAGAAGATAGGGCATTCCCCCTCAGTTTCTAAGGTTCCCTTCCCAACCTGGGTGGAGGAGCTTGCCAAAGACGAAGAGGTTACGATTGTAATTCAGATAAACGGGAAAGTGCGGGCTAAGGTACAGGCATCGGCCGGACTTCCAGAAGAAGAGTTAAAACATCTAGCTCTAAACCAGGAACGAATACGGGAACTGATAAATGGAAAGACCCCACAAAAAGTTATTGCTGTACCCGATAAATTGGTAAATATAGTTCTATAGGGAGTTCCTTTGAAAAACTCGCCTGTCCCTCTACCGCTTAACTACTCTAGCCGGCGCCAATGTATTTGGAAAGAGATGAGGCGGCAGGGGATTCAGGTTCTCTTGATAGAAGATGCAGAGGGAAGAAGAGATCCGTCCCTCCGGTACCTAAGCGGCCATCCTCAGGATGCCCTTTTGTTCTTACATGCGGAGGGTCGGTCCGTGCTTGTTCCTTGGGATGTCCCTTTAGCAGAGCAGTTCGCTCAGGTAGAAGAGATTCTTCCTTACAATCAATTCCAGAGGAATCCGGCTATAGCTGTTCCAGAGATCCTAAAACACTGGGGAGTATCCTCGAACGAACCTATTTCTATAGAAGTAGGTCCTCAGCACCCTCATCTATCGTTTATAGAATTGCAGAAGGCCCTTGAAAAGGACTTTCCACGGGCAAGTTTGGTATGCCGGAGAGAGGGAGTATATTCTTACCTGTTGGAAGTCCGGATGATTAAAACCCCGGAGGAAATTTCCCTCTTAAAAAAGGCAGCTCAGATTACCGACGAACTTCTGCTTGCCCTAGAATCGTACCTACAAGCAGAAGATGATCTCTCTGAAACAGATCTTGCCCTTTTTATCGAGACTGAAGCACGGAAACGAGGAGCCGAAGGCACCAGTTTTGAAACCCTTGCAGCAGGGCCTGAACGGAGTTTTGCCATTCATCCCTACCCTACCTTTGGTCCTAATTCTTTTAAAACTACCTCCAAAGCAGGGCTATCGATCTTAGACTTTGGTATTAGGTACGAAGGGTACTCTTCCGATGTAACTTTTACCTTAGCCCGAGGTCCCTTAACAGATCGGATGGAATTGTTGATCCAGCTAGTAGAAGAAGGGTATAAAAAAGCTCTTTCTTTATGTCAACCTGGGAGTCCCACCTGGGAAATCGCCCAGGAAGTGCAGACTTATTTTAATCAGAAAGGCTTTTCCATGCCCCATGCCCTCGGACATGGAATTGGGTTGGCAGTGCACGAATACCCCTTTTTTAGACCCAAGGAGCAGGGAGGCGCTATTCTTGCACCCGGAATGGTGTTAACCCTTGAACCAGGTCTATATGAACCCGGTACAGGGGGAGTAAGGCTCGAAAATGATGTACTGATTACTGAATCCGGGCACAAGGTGCTAACCCATAGTAGGATTCAGAAACTACCAGGGCCCCTTTCTCAGTGAGGGTAAAAGTTAGTACTTGGTTGTCCTTCCAAAATCGGTAAGTTCCTATGCTTGCCTCCCAGGTAAAGGGTGCTTCGTCAGTTACGTTTAAGGGAGGAAGAAGTAAGTTTTCCCCAAACCAGATTCCAGGTGATAGGGGAAGAGTAACCGAGAAACTTTTCTTTTTTACAATCCGGTCAGCCCGAAAAGATCCACCTGCAAGAGTATCGGTAATTTTTTTTCGGTCTAGGCTCCAGGGATTTGGGTCTCCCCGTTTTCGCACCTCTTCAATAAAACGGGCACAGTTAAACCCATCCAGCTCAAATCCTCCCCGAGCTAATAGGAACAGGCATTCCGCAGCAAAGCCATCGATCCAACGGGCTTTCAGCTTTCCCTTATCCAGTAAATCCGGATACAAACTGCCCGCGGGATACAGATGGGGCATTCCTTCGCGATTCTTCTCTTCAAACAGAGGATAAAGAATAACCGGCACTCTTCGTCCTAAAGGCAAGGTTAGAGTAACGGTGCGTTCGGAATAAGATACCCATCGCTCCTTCTCCCTTTCATCGCTAAAAAACAGGATACGGTAGGCAATAGGTGATTCTTCCCCCATCCAGGCATACGGGAAGTCTGGTAAGGCTAATTCTACCTTTTCAGCAGGAGAAAAGAGCTGGCAGGAGGTTAACAATAGAATCCCTACCGCCAAAACAAATCGAGTTACTTTTCTTATTAGTATTAGGACCCCCCATACACAAACCCACCTGAAAAAATAAGGTAGCTGCATTTCCTTTATAATTACAGGGAAAAGGTAAGGTTTGATTCAAATTGTGCGCTTTAAATTGTGCGATTTATCTTTAAGAGCCTAGGGGTGAAAAGACGGGTATTCTTTACTTTCCTGTATCCTTAATGTCTAAGGCCTGAGCTGTTTGTGGCTAGGGCTATTTTATATAAATTTCGTATTTCTAGTAGAATGTCCCGATAGATACGGGTGGCATAATCGGGGTAAGTCCAGGGAAGGGGTTGAAAATCTTTTTTCGTATATAAGAGGGTAATTTCTGCCCAGATGCCCCTTTGCAAAGGTATACGATGGGCGTTCTCTTTGGTGGTAGCTAATATGAAACGGGAAAGGGAAAGAAGCCCTGGGTCTAAGTTTACCTTACGATTCCCTTCTATCTTAAAACCCTCTTCGATTTTGTTGGTAGTAATCTTAATCTGGCCTAAATCAGCCGGATCTACCAGTTGTTGCATACTTAAAAAACAACGGTGTAAGACCGGCCCCATCTCTTTTTCGTAATACCGGGTAAAGGTAAACGGTAAAAGGGGGCTACGATAATCGAGAGGCCCAAACACTTTACATAATTCTTCCTCGACTTGGCTAAGAAACTTTTCTTCTGCAACAAGAATTGCTATAACCAGTTTCTGGGGTGTGAAGGGATTTATTTCTCCCATTTCTAAATCCTCTATTATCAGGGAATTGCCCTTTTATCTATTTTATCCCATAATAAAAGTACATGGAAGAGAGCGGGAACTTTCTAACCCAACTTCAAAACGCCCTTGAACAGTATCGCACTCATTTAGACTCAACCGAACTCCCTCAACTAAAAGAACAGTACCGACTGCTCCACACCGCTTTTGTATCGCTCTATAAAGTGTTGTTAAAAAAAGGTCTTATCCATGAAGACCCTTATAAAAAAGACAATAAAATTTCGGAAATTTCCGTTCCTCCCGAAGACAATTTTTTAGATTCAGAGAAAACCGATCAGATGAGCATCCGTCTTTCTCTCTTTGAATCCCAGTTAGATTTTCTACTTAATTTTTATCAGTTCCGGACAGAGTTTCTTGATTTATCTAGAATAAAACTCCTATTGGGGCTTACACGCTACATTACCTGGGATCAGTTTAGTGAGGTATCTGCCAAAATCAACACCAAAACCCTGGCAGAACTGGTAGGAAAAGTTACTAAAGGAGAAGATGCTTTATCCGCAGGGATCCTAAAAGATGCCTTGTACCAGATCCAGAAAGCTTTCCGCAACATTTTAGCCATATTAAAAAAGCTTTCCGAGTTCCAGCGAGAGGTGTATAAGTTCGAGGTTCGTCTTGCCATCCTGCCTACCCTTAAGATTGAACGAGGGAAAGCCCTCGCTATGAAGGAAGAAATTCTTCGAAACATAAAAAAGCAATTTCCCCATGCTTTACCAGGGAAGCCCTTTTTCCCGGAGCTAGTGGCTGAAATCCTAGAAGAAGAGTATGGATCCAACGGTCCAGAATTACGCAAAGCTGTCCTCGAAAAATTTAAGATCGAACAAGTAGTTCAACGGCCACAAAAAACAGAAGTCTCGTTTAAAGATATTCTTTTAGAGGGAATTCGTACCCTAGCTTCTGTCTCCCGTACCCTCGATGAAGTATCCCAGAAACTTATGGATAACAGTATTATTCTCCAATCCCGAAAACGCCCCCTTTTAGAACGAATAAAGCTATGGTTTCAGCGGATGGTTCAGAAGGAAGAAGATATCCTAGTGTACGAGGTAGAGTACATGGATCTTACTACATCTACCACTAAAAAGGAACCCATCCGCTTCCTCTCCTTTATCGAAGATTTAAAAAAACGAGCTCGGATTTATGCTGGCATTCTCTCCCGCTCGAGTACGGGGTACAAGCGGTTAGAACAAGCCGGTGAGGAACAACTTTTCATCTTTCTTAACAAGCATATTGAAGAATTACAATTAATCCATCGCAGATTAAACGGACTAGAAACCTTTTTCCGAAGCGAAACGCCTAGGGAAAATCGCGCTTCCCTCCGAGGGATTAAAATCGAACTAACTTCTATACAGAATATTCTCGTAAAGGCAAATCAGAAAAGGCATGATTACGTAGCAAAAAAAGAGGAAATCGAACAACTCCGCAAATTAGGAGTGGATGTCAGTACGGTGTAACTCTCTACTTCCTGCTAAACAATAAGGTCCTGTACCGCCAGATTCCCATACAAGGCTCATACGCCCTTAACAAATGGCTAGGTTCGGTACAATCCTAATATGCGAACCTCTTCCTCTGTGTGGGTACTAATTTCTTCTAAAGCCTCATAGAATATTTCTAGTGTATTCGGTAATTCTAAATCCACGTAAAACATGTATTGCCAGGGTTTCCCAAGGATAGGCCGAGATTCGAGTTTTTTCATGTTCAGGTTTTTGTCCGCTAGTACCTTCATACATTTAAACAGAGAACCCGGCTTGTCGGGAGTAGAAAAAACGATAGACGCTTTGTTGGGCGGTTCCCCTACTTCTAGTTCCAATCTTGCTAGTATCGCAAAGCGGGTATAGTTTAGAGGATTGGTTTCAATGCCGTTCTTTATTACTTTCATGCCATAGATGCGGGCTGCTCCTTCATGGGCGATGGCGGCATACTCTACCTTTCCTTCCCGAGCAATATAGGCCACAGAACCGGCAGTGTCATAAAAAGGTACCCGTTCCATATGAGGATGCTCGTCAAGGAAACGGGCGCATTGCGCTAACCCTTGCGGATGGGAGAACACCTTTCGAATTTGCTCTAAAGTAGCCTCCGGTAACCCGATTAGACTGTGAACGATACGGAGCTTGGTTTCCCCCACTATTTTTATATCCGGATACCGAAGAAAGAGATCGTAATTTTCATGGATTGAACCCGCTAGAGAATTTTCTATAGGTACTACTCCGTATTCTACCTTACCTTCTAGCACGGCATCGAATACATCCTGGAAACTCTTTTGGGGTAGCGTGTCTACCTCGAAGTGAAAGTAACTACGAATAGCCATTTCACTGTAGGCTCCCCTTTCTCCTTGAAAGGCAATACGGGGAACCTGATCCTGAGGTACGGGTTTATCTACGGCCAGAGAATGCAGGCGCACGACAGGAGTGATTACAGTAGAAGAGGGCACATACGATTTGCCTTCCATCCGTAAAGCTTCTAGAGAGGGTAATTTTGCCACTTCTTTACCTACCACCGGAGCTAACACTTCAATATCCCGCATTAATTTTTCGAATTGTTCCGGGTATAAGGTTTGGGCTCCATCGGAAAGGGCTTTTGATGGATCTGGGTGAACCTCTACAATTAATCCATCTGCCCCTGCGGCAATAGAAGCTAAAGCCACGGGGGATACCTTTTCGCGGATTCCCGTGGCATGGCTAGGATCTACCAAAATAGGCAGATGACTGAGTCGTTTAATAACAGGAATAGCTGAAATATCTAAGGTATTTCGGGTATAGGTTTCAAAGGTCCGAATCCCCCGCTCACAAAGAATAACATTGTCTGTACCATGGGCTAATAGGTACTCCGCTGCCATTAACCATTCTTCTATAGTGGCGGAAAGACCCCGCTTAAGAATTACAGGTTTGCCCGTGCGTCCTACTTTCTTCAGCAGCTCAAAGTTCTGCATATTGCGGGTTCCAATTTGGAATATATCCACGTATTCCTTCATAAGATCCACATACTCGGTGGAAACCACCTCTGTAACTATGGGCATTCCAAAGGCTTCCCCTGCTTCTTTCAGATATCGCAGACCTTCTTCACCTAAACCTTGAAACGCATAGGGTGAGGTTCTAGGCTTAAAAGCTCCTCCTCTAAGGGCTACTGCACCCGAGGAACGAACTAGACGGGCTGTTTCTAGTATTTGGTCTCGGCTCTCTACCGCACAGGGGCCTGCTATAACAACAATCCGTTTTCCTCCCACCCGGATAGGCCCCACAGGCACAATCGTATCTTCTTTTTTTAATTCCCGCGAAGCTAGTTTGTAGGGTTTACTAATAGGAATTACCCGCTGAACTCCTGGTAAAAGTTCAACATCTCTTGGGTCTACCCGGGGAATACCTACAGCTCCAAAAATAGTTTCTTCCTGGCCAACGATTTCCCGAACCTGGTATCCTTTACTCTCTAAGTAGGCCCTGAGGTCTTGTTTTTGTTCAGGGGTAATGTGTTTTTCTAAAACAATAACCATAGATACACCTTAGACAGGGGACAAAACCCTGTCAAGGACGAAAAGCCCTACTTACAACTGCCACTTTATTTTCGGAATAGACCGAACGAAGGTACTGTCGGAACTCCCGTTCTAGGCGTTTACGGTACTCCACATACTTACTGATATGCTCAAGGGTCGATACAGGAGCACCCCGGCTAACTACCTGGTTGTTTCCGGCATTGTACATGGCAAGGGCTATAATATCGTTGCCTCCGATTTCAATACACTGCCTTAGGTACTTCAGCCCATACTGGGTGTTCAGTTCTATATTAAAAAAATCACTTTCCCGCAGGTGGGGAAAAGAACGCGAATTAAGTTGAAACAAACCCCGATCGATAGACCCGGAATTCCGGTTTACCGCTCTTGGATTGTACCCACTTTCCACAAAAGCAACAGAAAAAGTAAGAAATAGGGACAAGTCTAATTCATCCGAATATCGCAGAATTACCTTCGCTATTCTTTCGGAGCCGGCAACACGAATAAAAAACTTCTCTACTACTGCCCGGGTTCCCTCGTTCCGATACAAGGACAGGGAAGGATCGGGCATTTCGATTAATTCTATCACCTGGTTCCGGTCTAGGTTTACTAATCGTAAGTGTTCTGGTTCATTTGTATAGGGGCTTTGCGTACAGCCAAGAAACACCCCCAAGGCAAAGGCTAATACATGGGACTTCATGGTTCTCATAGCTCTTTTTCCAACTCCCGTTTCCATTCCAATAGAACTTGCTGATGAGCCGCAATTGTGGCTGAACTTATAATATCTGCTACTCTACCGCGGCCTCCCTGATCATTACCATCATTGGTATAGAGAGTTTGCAGGATTCGTTCCAAATCCTTTATAGTAAAGTTAGGATCTGTCACAATCCGATACCGAGTAGTAGTGTATACCGTATCGTACACTTCTTGAAACTTACGTTCTTCCCATTCTGTCATTCGAAGGGGGAATATAACAAAATACCAAAGTTAAGTTAAGAGGTAGTATACTATTAGTATGTTATTTCCAGATCTGCTAGAACGTATTATTACACAGCTTAAAGAGCTAGGGGTAAATAATTCGATAAAAAATCAGCTTACTATTTCGGCTAAAGAATGTAGAATTGAAAATTTAGACCTTTTGGAGCCTGTATTTACTCTTTTCTTTATAGAGTTAGGAGCTGCTTCAGAAATACCAGTGGTAGTTTGGGACAAACAGGAAACATATCTTTCTGCAACCCTTACAGGTATAGATTCTACCCTATTCCTCTCTGCCTGTTCTAAAACCCGAAAGGGACTAATCCAGATCGGTGGAGAAATTACCACCCAGATAGATGAGTCCCACGGAGAAAACCTTACCCTTCTGTTCCCTTTCCTACCGAAAGAAACTATAGTTGCGGATAGGCCGATATTTAAAGCAGAAGTGTTGGAGGAAGCTTGCCCGGACAACGAACTTATCCACACTCTGATGGAGAATCTTTTTGTGCATCTCGAATCCTTAGTTCAAAATCTTCAGGAAGCACTTCTCCTTGAGAACCGAGAAGAAGTGCATAGAGCTTCCCACAGTATTAAAGGAGGTGCCTTGAACATAGGGGCTTTTCGTCTAGCTGATATAGCAAGAACTATCGAAAACTATGCAAAGAAAAATCAACTAGAACAGATAGGTTCTTATATACCCCAATTACAGAAAGAAATCGATTTACTAGCTTCGGCTTACAAGGAGTACCATGAAAAAAAAGAAAATCCTAATTGCTGAGGATGAGTTTACAGCACGGACTCTTCTTGGTTTTCAGCTTTCCCGTCTAGGAGTAGTTTTTGATGCTGTTACTTCCGGCCAAGAGGCCTGGGAGTTCTTCTTGAAAGAAGAATATAGCCTTGTGTTGCTAGATGAATATATGCCGGGGTTAAACGGTAGCGATGTACTTTTAAAAATCCGAGCCCAGAACCCCTCCCTTCCTGTTTTAGCCATGACAGGAGATCCGGAGGCCGTTCCCCGCTTACTTAAGGCAGGATTTCAGGAAGTATTTGTCAAACCCTTGCATGGCAAAGAACATCTAGATATCATTCAGCGGTACTTAGCATGAAAATGGTGAAACGCCTGTTTTTGTATTTACTAATGTTTCTAACCCTGGGATTGGGCTTAGGGGTGTATGGGGCGGGTGCTCTCGAACCTCCGGAGGAGTTAGTGGTTGCCTTCCTTCCTACCCAAATTAACCTAAACCCCCTAAATGCCTTTAGTTCTACGGAAGCGCAAGTGTACACCGCTCTGTACGAGGGGTTAGTTACCTACGATCCAGTTACCTTAGATCCTGTGCCTGGTGCTGCCCAGACGTGGGAGGTCTCGCCCGATGGGAAAACCTACACCTTTCGCATACGGGAAAACGCAAGGTTTTCCAACGGAGTCCCGGTAACAGCCATGGATTTCCGTAATACCTGGTTAAAGTTTCTGCACCCCGATAGCCGGGCAGAGTATTCTTTCCTTTATGATATTATCGAAGGGGCAAAAGCATACCGAACCGGAGAAAATCCAAATCCCCAATCCGTAGGAATACGCGTGCTTTCAGAAAAGCGACTCCAGGTAACGTTAGACCACCCTTCTTCCCACTTTTTAAAAATCCTCTGTCACCATAGTTTTGTCGCCTTTCATCCTTCCCTATTAGAAATAGGAAATTGGAACGCTCTGAGCGAAGTATTCGGGAATGGCCCTTACCGAATTCGGGAAAGAAGACCTTCCGAATGGGTATTGGAAAAGAATCCTTTTTACTGGGATGTCTCTTCTGTCTCTATCTCGAGCCTGCGCTTTCTGTTTATTCAGGATCCCTTATCCGTTACCCGCCGTTTCAACGATTATGAAATCCATTGGATATCTGAAGGAATGTATCTCGACCAGGTGTTGTACAAAGACACCATTATTGTTTCTCCCATGTTTGCCACCTATTACTTTTTTTTCGCTTCCCATACCTATCCATGGAAAGATCCCCGGGTTCGAAGGGCTCTAGCCCTCTTAATACCCTGGGATAAAGTAAGAAGCCGCGATTTTCAGCTCCTCCCTGCGAAAACTTTGGTACCCCCTTTCCCCCGATATCCCCAACCGGAAACTATAGAAAAGGCAAACAAAGAATTAGCCTTTACTCTTCTTGAAGAAGCAGGTTTCCCTGAAGGCAAGGGATTGCCTCCTATTGTGTTTCGATTACCGGAGAGCGAGGAAAGCCGGGCAGTAGCCTCTTTTTTTGCTAGCGCCTGGAAGGAAGCCTTAGGTTTAGAGGCACAAATTTTTTCCCATCCCTATCCTGAATACCTCTCCCGATTAAAGGACAAGGACTACACTCTAGGAACCGTTACATGGATTGGAGACTTTGCTGACCCCCTTACCTTTTTACAGATGTGGACTACCTATAGTAACCTGAACGATGCCCGCTACAGCAATGAAGAGTTTGATTTACTTATTTCTAGGAGTTTTCAACAAACCGGGGAGGAACGGTACAAAACGTTAAGTGCTGCAGAATCCCTACTTCTCCGGGATGCCGTAGTATTACCCATTGGGCATCCCCCTTCTATTAATGTGATTGACCTACAATTTGTCGCCGGATGGTACGCTAATCCTTTAAATATCCACCCCTTTAAATATTTAAAGTTTACTCCTTTTAAACCTCTTCCGGGGGTAATCCAGAGGAAAGATCCTCATCCTTATTTTTATGCAGGAATTTCCCCCGCACCCACCACCCGGTAGCCAAAAGAAGGGCACCTAAAGACAGCCCAATAAGGGCTTCTTTCCAGGCTTGTAATGCTGCAGCATCCCCCAGATAGCTACTGATTATAAGGCCAGGAAGTCTTCCTAAGGTAGAGAGAAGCAGAAAATAGGGAAACCGGTAAGAGCCAAGACCCGCTACATAGCAGAGAAGATCCTTAGGGAAACCGGGGAGTAAAAACAACAGAAACAGTACCCTCTTGGCCTTAGAGGATTCCATTAAATGAGCAAACTTCTCAATCTTTTTCGGTCCGAATATCCGGAGCACAAGGGGTTTGCCTAGAACCCGGGCAACAGAAAAATTGAAACTAGACCCTAGGGCAATGCCGATTAAAGAGTACAATAACCCAACCCAGAAACCAAAAAGATACCCTCCTGCAAGTTGGGTTATCTCTCCGGGAATGATAAAAACCACCACCTGTAGAACCTGTAACCCGATAAAAATCAGGGGGCCATACCATCCCCATCCACGTACATAGCAGCGCAGCCCCTGAGGAGAAGTATAGAGAAAAGAAAGTTCCTTTCGGTAAGTAACAACAAGGTAAAAAGATATGCTTAATCCTATTAGTCCAAAAGCGGAAAATAGAGCTCTATTAAAGTTTTTATGATTCACCATGCACCATCCGAGCTAAGATTAGAGATTATTTAGAGAATCACTCCCTTTGACTCAAGCAGTATTTTTTTATATACTTGTATACCATGAATCAAACCCCTAACACTTCCCTAACGGATAATATACCGTTTAAACTCCACCAACAAGTTGTGTACCCGCTACAGGGAGTGGGGAAAATCATTTCCATTGAGGAACGACCTTTTAAAGAACAAAAAGTGCTGTACTATGTCATTTACCTTGAAGTATCCGACATGACGGTTATGGTTCCGGTGAATAAGGCTGAGTCTTTGGGCATTCGGGCCATAGTAAGTAAGGAAGAAGCGGAAAAAGCCCTAAACTTTATTTCCGAAGAGTACGAACCGGTTCCAACCGATTGGAAATTACGGTATCAAATGAATTTAGATCTTTTAAAACAAGGAAGCGTTATTGATATAGCTCAGGTAGTGCGTACTCTCTATCATCGCTCTAAAATAAAGGAACTTCCCATTCTCGAACGAAAACTATTTGACAGCGCTCTTAAACTACTAGTGGACGAAATTTCCTACTCCCTCGGGTTACGAAAAGAAGAAATTGAACACATGGTATTCTCCAAACTAGAAACCGAAGCACCCGAACGGGTTAAAGTTTCCCATGCAGCCCGGCTTGGAGAAGACGAAGAAACCGAGTTCGACGAATCTTTTGACTTAGAAGAGGAAGAAGAGGAAGAGGAAGAAGAGACCTTCGACTACTAATTCCTGAGTACAAACCATGACAGAACATCATGCGGTTCTTATTACCTCGGCCGGATCTAGCAGCCGGATGGGAATCGGTGAAAAAAAAGAGTATCTCCTACTGGAAGGCGTTCCGGTTCTTCAGAAATCCCTCGAGGCTTTTTTCTCTACCGGCTTGTTTCATTGGTATGTAATAACTGTTCCTCCTGGAGGAGAGGCTAAGGCTAAAGAAGTGCTATCGGTTTGGTTGCAGGCACCTAAACAAAGGGAAAGCACTCTAATTGTTTCGGGGGGAGCTACTCGTCAGGAGTCGGTTCGACTAGGTCTACTCGCTTTACAATCGCACAACCCCTCTACGGTTTTAATACACGACGGTGCTCGGCCCTGGATTCATCCCAACACTATTCAGGCCGTATGGGAAGCTGTGCAAAAAGAGGGAGCCTGCGCACCGGTAATACCTTTAGTAGATTCCTTGAAACGACTTAGCCCCGAGGGTACCATTGCCGAACACGTGGACCGCTCTGCTTTTGTAGGGATACAAACTCCCCAAGGGTTTCGGTATGAACAGATTTTAAAAGCTCATCTCCTTGCTGCCTCGGACGGAAAAGAATATCTGGATGACACGGAAATCTATCATCGATACATGGGGCCGGTGCACACAGTGCCGGGAGATCGGAGAAACAGGAAAATTACCTTTGCGGAGGATCTGCAGATGGAAACTACCCTTCCCCAAGTTCGGATAGGGTTCGGATACGACCTTCATCGGTTAGTGGAAAATCGAACCCTCTGGATCGGGGGAGTCGCTATTCCCTTTTCAAAAGGAGAGGAAGGGCATTCCGATGGGGATGTATTGATTCATGCCCTTATCGATGCTCTATTAGGGGCAACCTGTTTAGGAGATATCGGTACCCATTTCCCACCTACTGACCCCCAATACAAGAATATATCTAGCCGGTTGCTTCTGAAAGAAACCCGTTCCCTTATCGGGAAATCAGGATGGCGAGTGATTAACCTAGATTGTACGGTTGTACTAGAAGAACCCAAACTCCGTCCTCATAGGGAACAGATCTGTCGTACTCTGTCCCAAGATTTAGGAATAGATCCAGAAGTGATTTCCATAAAAGGGAAAACCAAAGAAAAGGTAGACGCGGTAGGGCAAGGGCAGGCAGTGGAAGCTTATGTAGTAGCCCTTCTAGAAAAGCTGACAAGGTAACGCATGAGAGACTGGCCTGGTATCTTAAAACGGTTGCGGGATCGATTGGCCGGCCAAAACCTACCCTCTGTTTCTATAGTTGCCCAGGCCTTTCCTAAGGATCCGTTCCGTATTCTTGTTTCCACTATTTTATCTCTCAGAACAAAAGATAAGGTTACTCTAGAAGCTTCCGTTAGGCTCCTAGCTAAAGCGCCTAATCCAGAGGCATTGCTCCGCCTAAGTGAATCAGAAATTCAAACCCTCATTTACCCGGTAGGTTTTTACCGGATAAAGGCGAAGAACTTAAAGGAGATTTCCCGTAGATTGCTAGCCCAATTCGGAGGTCAGGTTCCCAGGCAGAAAGAAGCGTTGCTTACGCTGCCGGGGGTTGGCCAAAAAACCGCCAATCTGGTACTAAACCTAGGCTTTGGTATACCTGCCATCTGCGTAGACACCCATGTCCATCGAATATCCAATCGATTAGGATGGGTTTGCACCCGCACTCCCGAGCAAACCGAACAAGCCTTAATGCAAATACTGCCTCAGGAGTTCTGGATTCCCCTAAATGAAATTCTAGTAGCTTATGGGCAGCAGGTTTGCACCCCTCAATCCCCTTTCTGCTCTACCTGTCCCTTATCTACCGAATGTCCTAAAAAAGGTGTAAAACGACATCGCTAGCAAAACCACCTAGAGTATAACCTACTTTAGAGGTATAAAGGGGATATAATGGCATAGCTAACCCCTAGGGCTCTAATATGACCTTGTAGAGAGGTTCCTTTGCAGCTAGCAATTTTTCAAACCAAATTTGCCCCTCTTCTAAGGGGGCTACTACACTTATATAAGGATCTACCTCGATCCGACCCGAACCAATTAGGTCTACACAGGTCTGGTATTCTCCCGAAGAGGCAGCAGACCCGTATACGTCAATTTCCCGGGTAACAAGGGACTGCAGACCCATAGAAACCTGAGGAACAAGGTTTCCGATAAGTACAAGCCTACCGCCTTTCCGCACAAAAGAAAGTGCCTGGTCGGGTGTTTTCTCTAATCCTACTGCCTCTAAAACTACATCGGCACCCTTTCCGTCGGTTCGGCTAAGAACAGCTTCTAGGGCATTTTCTTTGCTTGGATTAATTACCCCATCCGCTCCTACTTTTAACGCCATCTGGAGCCTTGATTCATTTAAATCGATAGCAAATAATTTTCCACAACCCGCCAAGCGGGCACATTGGATTGCCATAAGTCCGATTATTCCACAACCTACTACCACCACCGAATCTCCAATCCGGATTTTGCCCCGGTTTACAGCATGCAGGGAAATGGAAAGAGGTTCTACCATAGCCCCCTGATGGAAAGAAACACTAGGGGGCAGGGGGTATACGATGTGTTGGGGAACCACCACATACTCGGCCATAGCTCCATCCCTCCTGTATTCGTCGCAAGAAACACCCAAAACCCTTCGGTTGGAACAAAGATTTATTCGTCCCTGGAGACAATATTCACAGGAGTTACAATAGATGGTCGAATCAAACGTTACTCTATCTCCCACAGAACAGCGGGCAACTTTTGCACCCACCTTTTCTACCACACCGGAAGCTTCATGCCCCATTATAATGGGGGGTTTCCGACGGCCCGTGTGTCCGGTCATACCATGAACATCACTTCCACAAATGCCCACGGCTTTTATGCGCACTAAGACTTCCTGTTCTTGAGGTACAGGGATAGGGACATCCTGTAATTGAAACGTATAGGGGGCTGTATGAACTAAAGCTTTCATGAATAAGGTTCTACACCGAAAAAGGGAGGATTTGCAACCTGCTCCATTGGCTATTTGACGGAATACAAGAAGTTTAGTACATTAACACCGAAAGCCACCCCATGGACATATTAAACTATTTATCAAAATCTTGCATCCTTATTATTGAGGATGCAACTAGCAGAGATCGTGTGCTTGAACTCCTTATCGAAGCTGCCCATAACGCGGGGAAAATTAAAGACAAACTCCGATTCGCGGAAGCTGTGGCGGCTAGGGAACTTATTGTAAGCACTGCGATTGGACAGGGGGTAGCAGTTCCTCATGCAAAAGTTAAATCCCTACCCCAATTCTTTGTTGTTTTAGGGATTCTCCGTCACGGAGTGGATTGGGAGGCTTTAGATGGGATCCCCGTACGTCTCGTTTTCCTAATCGGGGGTCCGGATGACAACCAAAAAGAATATTTATTTATTTTATCCCAAATTGTAAAACTGGTTAAAAATATTGAAAAGCGGGAACAATTACTTCAATGCACAAATCCCGATGAAGCTCTGTCTCTTGTTTTGAGACAGTCCAACCCTTAAGCTGAGGAGGTGTTCTGTGATAGAGGTTAAAGACCTAGTAAAACGGTACGGACCTCATACTGCCGTGGATCATGCAAACTTTAAAATCGAGAAAGGGGAAATCGTAGGATTCTTAGGCCCAAATGGTGCAGGTAAAACCACAACTATGAATATCCTGACCGGATATCTATCCTCCACCGAAGGGACAGTTACGGTAGATGGGCTAAACATTCTAGAGCACCCGCTAGAAGTTAAGAAACGCATCGGCTACTTGCCGGAAAATCCCCCTCTGTACCCGGAAATGACAGTGAAAGAGTATCTGCAGTTTGCGGGAGAAATAAAGAAAGTGCCTAAGGATCAACTTCCCTCCCGGATTGAGGAAGTAATGCAAACCGTAGGTATTACCGATGTGGCGGGCCGCCTTTTGAAAAATTTGTCCAAAGGATACAAACAACGGGTAGGTTTAGCCCAGGCAATGATCGGCAAACCCGATATTCTTATTTTAGACGAGCCTACAGCGGGCTTAGATCCCAAGCAAATCCTTGAGATTCGCCAGCTTATTAAAGAACTCGGCAAGGCGCATACGGTTATTCTCAGCTCCCATATTCTCCCAGAGGTAAGCGCGGTTTGCAAACGGGTTCTTATTATCAATCAGGGAGTTATTGTAGCCGACGATACTCCCGAGAACCTAGCCAAACGGCTTTTGGGAGGAAGTCAACTCCTTTTACGAGTAGAGGGTGCACGGGAACAGGTAGAATCGGTTATTCGTAAAGCGCCTGATGTAAAAAATGTATCCTTCCGAGAGTCTCAGGAACCCGGCACTGTAGAAGTTGTAGTTGAGTCGGATAAAGACAAAGACATCCGCCGGGATATTTCCAAGGCGATCAGCGCTGCAGGATTACCTATTCTCGTAATGCGCTCCCTCGATATGACTCTAGAAGAAATCTTCCTACACCTGACAACCAAAGAGGAGGAGGTACAAAAGGTATGATGGCTATTTGGAAACGAGAGTTAAAGAGTTATTTTTTAACTCCGATGGGATACATTTACATGGGCTTTTTTCTGTTAGTAGCAGGGGTATTCTTTACATTCGGGAATCTGTTAACCCGGAGTTCTCAATACACGGGTTTTCTTGGTGGAATACTATTTATCTATCTTTTTGCGGTTCCCCTTTTAACCATGCGTCTCTTTTCCGAAGAAAAGCGGCAACGAACCGATCAGTTATTACTCACTAGCCCCGTTTCTATTCCCGAGATTGTCCTAGGAAAATTCCTAGCTGCTTTTACGGTATACCTTATTACCCTAGCTATTACGGTAATATATGCGATTGTAGTAGGAGTATTTGGAGACCTTGCCTTTTGGGAAACCCTTGGTTCCTATATCGGATTCATTTTTCTAGGGGCATCCTACATATCTGTGGGCGTGCTAGTATCCGCAGGTACAGAGAATCAACTAACGTCAGCCCTTGTTTCGTTCTTTTCGTTGTTACTCATATGGCTTCTTGATCCTATTAGTAACTCTTTACCTGTTGAGATGGTAGCAGGAGTGATCTTTGCAGCGCTCCTGGCAATTGCAATTGGAGCTTATATTTTCCTGAATACAAAGAATATGTATCTCGCTATCGGGGTGGTACTGATAGGAGCCATCATAATTACCGTCACTTACTTCGTAGACAAGGCAGTGTTTATTGGTTTTATGCGAAAGTTCTTTGCCTGGTTTTCTTTAAATAAACGATACGAGAACTTCTCTATGGGTCTCTTAAAACTCGATCATTTAGTGTACTACCTGTCTTTTACGGGTCTATTTCTCTTTCTTACAGTCCGGTTAATCGAAAAACAACGATGGGTCTAAGGAGGTAATGCATGAAGTTTAAGAATATAGACCTGAAGACCTTATTTATAGAATCTTTGCAAACTAAACGGGTACGGTACGGAGGTTACGCTGCCTTACTTACCTTAGCGTTAATTCTCGGCCTTATGCTACTTAATCTGATCGTGCAGCAGTTTTCCCCTCAGATCGACCTTACAAAAAATAAACTCTTTTCCTTATCAGAGCAAACCTTACAAGTTTTAGAAAAAATCGACACACCCGTTACCATCTATGGCCTCTGGGAACCCGGGAAAGAGTCCCGGCAAATCAAAGAAGTATTAGATAAATATGTAGCAAAGAACAAAAACATCCGGTTAGAGGTGGTGGATCCAGATAAAAATCCGGGGCTTGTTGCCAGACAGCATAGTCGGCATACTGAACCGGCAGATTCGGCAGTGCGAGTGATC